>NZ_JADQAL010000011.1:0-80290 GCF_022129275.1 Psychrobacter sp. Ps3 | reverse complement strand
TCGCCTAAAAAATAGTCTCTGTCAGTGCCATGGTCGAATGTTCAACACGCCCTAGTGTATTCGTGGCTATCGCATCTTAATTAAGGAACATAAACCACTTCTACGCCGTCATCGTCGTCGTCATCAAAGTCAGTTAGATTCTCACCATTAATATCAGTTCCTTCACGCTGCGCTTTACGAGCGGCGCGGTAAGCTTCGCGCTGTGCTTCAGTGTTGCGGCGCACCTCACTCTCTAAACGCTCAAAGCGCTCGGCTTGTTCTTCAGCAAAAATAGGATCTTCTAGTTCACGCTCGCGCTCGCGCTCGATCTCATTCATCAGATGATACTTAACCGCGTCGACGCCTTCGCCGGTAAGGGTTGAGGTACGAAACACAATACCCGTCCAGCCAAGCTCAGCGACGATATGCGTACACAGCTCATTGAGCTCAGTCTCGTCTACGATCTGATCGATTTTATTGAGCACTAAAATTTGCGGTAAGTTGGCCAGCTCCGGTGAAAAACGCTCGAGCTCATTTAAGATGACATTAGCGTTCTCAACAGGATCACTACCATCAAGCGGCTGAATATCTACGATGTGTAATAGTCGGCGCGTACGGGCCACATGCTTTAAAAAGCGAATACCAAGCCCTGCCCCGTCTGAAGCGCCTTCAATCAGACCCGGAATATCTGCCATCACAAAGGAGCGATGCTTACCGATATCAACCACCCCTAAATTCGGCACTAACGTGGTGAAAGGATAATCAGCGACTTTTGGTGTAGCGGCAGAGACCTGACGAATAAAGGTAGACTTGCCGGCATTAGGCAGACCGACTAAACCGACATCTGCTACTACTTTTAGCTCGAACTTAAGTACCTTTAGCTCACCTTCAAAACCTGAGGTCGCTTTACGCGGAGCTTGGTTGGTTGAGCTCTTAAAGTGGGTATTACCCAAACCGCCATCACCACCTTTGGCGATTAGTAAGGTTTGATCCACTTCGGTCAAATCGCCAATGACTTCATCAGTTTCAGTATCAATGATAGTCGTCCCAATAGGGACTGGCAAATAGATATCGTCAGAGCCTTTGCCAGCGCAGTTCTTGCTATGGCCGTTCTCACCACGCTTAGCATCATGGCGGCGAGTATAACGATAGTCCACTAAAGTGTTGGTGTTGTCGTTAGCGATGACATAAACATCGCCGCCTTTACCACCATCACCACCATCAGGACCACCACGAGGGACGTATTTTTCTCGGCGGAAACTGGCGATTCCGTTACCACCGTCACCTGCCTTTACCGTTACGACGGCTTCATCAATAAATCGCATGTTACCTTCCTTAATTTACTATTGTAGTACTGCTAAATATAAATACTGCTAAACGTCTTGGCCATTCACAGTCTATTGCTCATGCCCAATCATACACTATAAGGTTATAAACCATAATACCAACAACACCCGATAACCAATGCGACTATCGGGTGTCTTATAGGTGACCTGATATAGCTTAACAACGATGCTTATTCGTTATGATTCACTATTATCTGACAGCCTGACCAGTCTACGCAAGCAAGTGTTACGCTGGAATTTGCGTGTAGCTGATACCAGCCATCTGCGCTGCTACGCGTAAGACTTGGGTGCTGTAACCGACTTCATTATCATACCAAATATAAACCGTAGCATGATTATCAGTAACGATAGTCGCTTGTGCATCAACGATACCCACATGCTTAGTCCCCACAAAATCGGTAGAAACAGCTTCGGTAGAGTCCGTATAAGCAATTTGTGATTGCCAAGTGCTGCTATTGGCCATATCACGTAGGAAGTGGTTAAGAGCGTCAGCATCTTTTGGCGCAGTTTTTAAGTTCAGATTTAAGATCGCTAAGCTGACGTTTGGCGTCGGTACACGAATGGCATTACCAGTCAATTTACCGCTAAGCTCTGGTAAAGCTTTACCCACAGCTTTTGCCGCGCCAGTACTGGTGATTACCATGTTCAGTACCGCACTACGACCACGGCGATCAGATTTATGATAGTTATCAATCAAGTTTTGATCATTGGTAAAGGAGTGAATAGTCTCGACATGACCGTTCTCGATGCCGTACTCATCGTTTAACACTTTGAGCGTCGGAGTAATGGCGTTAGTCGTACAGCTTGCCGCACTGACGATTTTGTCATCGCCAATAGTGTCGCTATTTACCGCATAAACGACGTTTTTGATATCGCCGCCGGCAGGAGCTGTTAGTAGTACCTTTTGTACGCCTTTAGACTGTAAGTGCTTACCTAAGCCGTCTTCGTCTTTCCAGATACCCGTATTATCAATAACCAATGCGTTATCGATACCATAAGCGGTATAGTCAATCTCACTTGGGTCTTTGGCATAGATGACCTGAACAAAACGACCATTGATTAAGATGCCGTTATTGGCTTCATCAACGCTCACACTACCGGTAAAGCCGCCGTGGATAGAGTCGCGCTCAAGCAGCGAAGCACGCTTAGCTAGATCGCCTGCAGGTGCAGGGCGCACGACAACAGCTTTTAGCTGTAAGCCTTTAGCACTTGAGGCCTGCGCTAATAACAAACGCGCGAGGATACGGCCAATACGGCCAAACCCGTAGAGCACAACGTCAGTTGCATCGTTAGTCGCTCCATTAGCACTAGCCCCTTGTAGCGCTTGTTGTACATCGCTGCCACTAGCGATAAGCTGACCGACATCTACGCTTGCTGCAGTCACATCGCTTTGTGCTAATGTTTTTACGATGGCTAGCGTATCAGCAATAGCCACTGCTTGACCACTAGTATTGCGAGTGGCCGTCTTTTGATGTAGCGCTAATATTTGCCCTACTGAACTGGTATCTAATGTCTCACCAAATAAAGTGACTTGTACATCTTGCTCATTATAAAGGGTATTGAGTACACCCATCAGCTCAATCGCTTGTTGCTCTTGGTTATTATATTGGCTTAACTGGTCTTGATGTAATTGGCGTAAGGTATCAGCATTGCTCACAGGAAGCATCCTTATAATCAGTAAATGAATAGTCAGTAAATAAGAAACAATAAAAAAGAGGTAGAAAATATTCGTTGATTATCCTTTAATGAGCGCTACAAATAATAGCGGAATCAAAGGCAATAAATGGCGTAGATTTTAGCCTAAAACGCTTAGTTTTGCCAGTAATAACCGTTTTACCCAAAACAACATAACCTAGTCGCTACTAAGGAATCAAGTTAACAGTCTGATTCGCATGAGACGTTAAGGTAAACTCTTTAAGATTGTATCCTTGGTCCTGAGCGATCTGACGGTATTTTGCGTAGGTTTGCTGAGTCACATTGGGCGAGCGTGCCAGCAACCACAGATAGTCTTTATCTGGCGTACCCACTAACGCCGTTTGATAGTCAGTATCACGCGCTAGTACCCAGTAATCAGCACGCCCGATAGGCAACCAGCGAATCCAAGTAGGCAAAAAAGTTACTTTCAGTTTGCTGCCAGTAGCATCAGCGGGCTTAGCTAAGCCTTCAGCAACAATTTGCGCGCCGTCTTTATCCAGACATTTATTCGTCACAATAATGCCAGAGCCATCGGCTTTTTCAGTATAGTTAGCGGTTACATCGCTTGCACAATTACGCTGAAAGTACATCGGAAGACGTCCTATCTCGTACCAAGTACCAGCGTATTTATCCAAGTCCACGCTATCCACTGTCGTAGGCTTAGTCGCTGACTTATGGATAATGTTCTTGGGATCAATATTTATCTCTGTTGTTTGATCTTCAGTATTATTCATGTTCTTAGCAGCAGTTACTGTCTGCTCAGGAGTCGCAGCGTAAGCTGAAAACGCGGCTAGCGGAATAATAATAGCTAAAGCAATACCAGTATGCTTAAGAAGACTGGACATAAAAACTCTCTCCGAAACTTTAACAGTAGTATTTATAGCACTTTGATTCTGGTGCAGCTGTTTATGAGCCAAATCTGGATTATCTAGCACTCCATCGACCTCTGGCTCACTATTAGTAGTATTGATTACTTCTTGTTTTAATATATCTTGCTTGTTTTGCAGCGCATCCTGTTGTTCTGTAGTGTTAGCACTACTTTTCTTATTATCAATCGACTGAGTATTATTCTGCATATAGTGCAACAGCATCTCTTCTTCGTCAGATATTAGGGTACTTTTTATTAAGGTACTTTTAGCAACTGGCGTGGCTTTTTTATAGCCGCAGCTGACATCACCAGAGCGACTAGGAGCACTAGCCGATTCATTGAAGTGATAAGCTGGCAGGTCATCTTGCTCATAAACATAGCTGGCATCATTACTTGCAACCGAGCTATTCGCACTCGACTTCGATAAGTCTGATTTTGACAAATAGCTATCGTTTGCCGGTGTTTTGCTAGCGAGCGAATTGTGATTATTTTTAACCTGATGACCATTCGCCTGCCTATCGTATGAGCGATCATACGCGTCGGACTTAGTGGAGGTATTGGCTTTCATAGGCATAGGGTTACCGTATTTATTCATTTATTGAGGTCTATTAATAAGACACTACTTTGATATTTGTGCCATCAATAATAAGGATGAGTAGGCAAAATAAGTAGTGAGGCTATGTATGAAAAAGCTACGGTTTGTAAAATACTCCAAAATTATTAACGCTATCAAATACATAGTAACCAGATGGTTGCCATTTATTAAATATAAGTAATGTTTTACCGGTAGGATTAGACTCCTTCTTGAAAACTGCGGATACCTGCAACGGTGTTTGCGCCATTTATAGTCGCCAAATCGCTCATCGCTGGTGATAAACCGCCCAAAGCAATGACCGGTACATCAGCGAGCGCAGCCAGTGCAGACCACTGCTGCCAGCCAAGCGGTGTCTGCTCCGGATGAGTTTGGGTGGCCAGTACAGGGGATAAAAAGATAGCAATAACTGGCGCTAATGAAAGCGCTAGGCGCAAATTAGCCAATTGATTGGCGGCAGCGATACTCTCAGCGTCATGACAGCTAATAATCAGCCCAGTAGTGTTTTGATCACTAGTATTGAGTAGGTCTAAGTCAAAACGGCAACTTACCTCGGCAGTAGCGCGATTAGAGCTAGAATCATAGCTAAGATCGTCATTGCTATCTGCGCCGCTATCTAAATGACTAGACTGCTTTTGATACTGACTAAACCAAGCCATCAGCTCCGTTTGCGTCAAGTGATAAGCAGATATTGGTAAGTTGTTTTGGTTTAAAGTCGGTTGATTAGTACTCGCGCTTATATTGTCATTTTTTAAATCATCTAGATGATTAAAATCTATAGCCTTGCGTAAGCGGTAAGGGACGATAGCGCTAATATCGCTTCTAATCGTCAGTAACTGCGTAATGATTTCGGCCTCTTTATCAGTATTATTATTCGATTGAGCGAGCTTAAGACGTAAATAACTCCAGCCTTGATACGAGAGCTGCTGCTGATGATACTTCAGCCACCTTTGAGCTGGTTTAGTGGCTAAACTGTCACCTGAGTCTGGCGTCTCAAAGTGCGCTAATGGGTAAGTGATGGCCATACACTTGGGCAGCTTGAGCCAAGCCAAAATAGTTCGGTTGGCAGCCGGTAGCGGATAATGATTATTGAGCAATAGATCTTCATCGGCCCACGTCAGCATTTGCGCTTCTAGTCCATACTCTTGCTGCTTGTAATGCTGATACTGCTCAGCGCTTAGCTCAATTTTGTAAATATGCAAAGCGACTTGTTTATCGCCATAGTCATGATGCAGCCGTCCAAGCTTGAGAATGACATTGTCAGCAATATCAAAGCCAGTCTCTTCTTCGACTTCACGTATCAAAGCGGCAACTGGAGTTTCATTAGTGTCTATTTTACCGCCAACGAACTCATAACGGTCGCCTTGATGCTGCTCCCGCTTGCGGTAACCGAGCAAATACTTCTGCTGATAATGAATAACAGCTACCGCGACATTGACGACTTTTAAGGGTTTGGCTAGAGGTTGATTAGAAATAGGATTAGAGTTATTTGGCATGATAGCCCCTGATATTCAAAGATATTCAAAGATATTCAAAGTATTTACCGCTATTAAACGGCCGTTATCTTAAGACAGTAGACAGTTATTATTGAGGAGAAGCATCGTCTATGACTGAATCAATTATCAAGCTAAAGATGATTTAATTCATAAAAGCACTTGCAAAAGCCATAGATGTAAATGATAATTATTATCGTTAAGTTAATTCATTTATTAACGCTCTATTTTACTATCAAAAGGAATTCATTATGAGTCTGGTCATCTCTCGCTATCTAAACAACCGTGACAATCGTCTACCTACCCTGCAGTCGCAGCACTTATTTGCTTTGACCAAAGAGGTGCGTATAGAGCATGAGGGGGAAGAATATCGTCTGCGCTTGACTCGAAATAATCGTTTGATTTTGACCAAGTAGCTTTTGGCCAAGTGGTTTTTAATCAAGCAGCTTTTCGCCAAGTAATTTTTAATCGAGTAGCTTTTAACTCACTAGTTACTGAGCTTATTGCGCTGTTTTAGCTCATATTCGTCCAAGTCAGTATGAGCTTAAATCAATAAAAAACGCCTTTAAATAAAGGCGTTTTTTATGCGTATTAGAACTGCCAACTATAGACCACATCCACCGCGTTTTCAGCAGCGGAGGTCGCCTCTAAATAGACACGGCGAGTCAACTGATACCGCACTGACAGACTATTTTCAGCATTGAACACCCCTACCCCGTAACGAATATACAGATCAGGCGAGATATAACCGGTAACATTGACATTAGTGTCATCACTATTGCCTGAAGCATCAACGGTTAAGCTTTGGAAACCAAAAGCTTGACCAATCTGATTGGTCAGACTACGCGTACCACTCAAGCCAAAGTTAAGACCGGCGGCGGCTAAGTTATTGGTCACTTGCGACTTAAAGCCCTGCTCACTGATTTGGCTGGGGCTACCGTCATTAATACGTCCTGTCACCAAAGCATTCATTGCTTGTTGCTGCGTCAGTCCGGCATTATTAAAGACGATGATATTTGGGTTTTCAGTATCGCCCTTGATGCGGACACCAACGATATTATCATCGATGATTTTGACCGCTTCGATGCTTAGATCGGGCTTCATGACATCACCATTAAAGCGAATCTGTCCGTAATTCAGCTCTAAGCTTTGGCCAAAAGCATCAATACTAGTACGCTTCGAGACTTGCACGACGCCTTTAGCACGCATCACGCCACTACCATTTTGCGTAATATTAATGGCGCCTGCCAGTGGAATAACCGCACCAAAACCGCGGAAATTGATATCATCGCCTAAATCGACACCGATATCGGCGTTGATCGACCAAGGCTTAGACACCGCCAGTACTTCATCAATATTACCGATTAGACGCCTATCGAGCACCACTGCATCTTCGGTCTGGGTGATGATATCTTCGCTGGCCTCAGGAGGACGGATCGTCGCAGTAGGTATACTGACAGCGCCTTCAATATTGACGTATTTGTCATTTGGACGCACGATGATATCGATGTCTGGATTGACCTCTGCTGAGAGTAGCGGCGGCTGAGTCAGCACTAGACGCTCACCGATGATACTGAGTTTGGCCTGTAGCTCTTGCTGCCAGTTTACCGTACCGGTAAGCTCACCGGTACCCGTACCACTATTGAAGCTACCGTCTATCACCGCCTCTGTACCGCGGATTTTGGCGGTGGTGTTGACATTAGTAAGATTCACCGGTAACCCAAGCATAGCGATCCGACCATCAGCGAGTTTGACATCGCCGTAGAACTGCGGCTTGGTTAGAGTACCGCCAAGGCCACCTGCCATGGTGATATTCCCTTCAAGCACACGCATACCCGGGAAGAAAGGTTTAAATATCGCTAAGTTTAGCTCATTTAATACCAAAGCGCCGGAGATAGGTTTAGGATCTTTATACGGATCCACAATGACTTCGGCATAGCCACGGGCACCGCGACCACTGTTTATATCTGTACGCAGCTTGATACCTTCAGGGACCGATAACGCAATCAGCGAGACGCGCTTATAAGGTAAGCTCACTGGAGCCAAATCACCATCTTGAATCAGACCGATTTTGCCGTTGTCCGAATATAAAGTGGTGTTAACAGTAGGAGCACGGCCCTGTTGCCAACCAACGACAGCCTTGCCATTGATCTTCGCCTGCCAATCGATATCTTTAGGCAAAAATACTGAAAATAGGGAGGTATCAAGATTTTGTATCGCTAGATTAACTTGACCAGCATCCGCTGAGGCGATTAGGTTCTCCCGTAAGCACAGCTTGCCACTTTGATCAGCGGCCTGCCAGCAATGTGCTGCCAGCTGTACTTTTAGCGGATTGCTCTCACCTTGAGGCAAGTTTAAGATAAGCTGCGCCGGTTGTAGCTGGTTGAGCGTGGCATATTTAGATTTGACGCTACCATTTCCTATTGCGCCGCGCCATATCAGCTCGTCGCGATTGAAACCGCCTTTTAAGCGCGCTAAGACGTTAAGCTCATCATTGGCCACATCGAGATTGACCACGTGTGCCTGCTCAGTACCATTGAAGGTCGCTTTGACTTTTTGGAAGCTTTGACCAGCGGCATCTAAGCCTTCAGCACTGACTATCAGCTGACTTGGACTATTTGCGAGATTCACTAACTTGCCGCGCACGCGCCCTTGGCGTAAAACAAACCCTGGCAAGGCAATGCGCTCACCCACTAAGTCCACGTAAATCGTTGGCAAGGCTTGGCCTGCGGGCTGCGATAGAGTGGCCCCGCCGCTAACCTTACCGGCGAGCTGGTCAGATAACTGATCTAAACTTGTGATATTGATTTTGGCTTGTAGCTGTTTAGCATTACCGTTAGCAGTTAAGTAGTTATCGCCCCACCGTAGCACTAAATCATTGGCATCAAGGCTATCAATTAAAGCGTTCACTTGCTTGTACTGCGTTTCGCTATCCTGAGCTTGCAGGCGTTCAAAATAGCTGCCTAAGTCCTTGGGTAAGCTAAGCTTAGCAGACAAACTACCTTTGGCACTTAGTGGTTGACCCTTGAGCATGCCGCGCAGATTAATCTGCTGTAAGTTGATAACCTGCTGGGTTTCGCCCCAGCGTCCATCAGTTTTTATACTGCCGGTGATGGTACTTGGCGTGTCTTTTAAAAAGTACCCTAAGTTGAAGCGATCCATAGTGGCGTTGATGTCCCAAGCAATGCCTTGGCGTACGTCCACGCTACCTTTGGCATCGATACTGCCGGCCGCGCCTACATGACGAAAGCGCTTAATACGAATCAGCTGCGCATCGCCACTGGCATCAATCGTCAGCTTGCCTGCTGGCAGCTGCTCAGCATCTAAAACGCCATCAAAATTGACAGCAAAGCGTTGCAGCTTACCTTGGCTATTAGCCGCTGTACTCGCGGGCTGCTGCCACTCACCACTAGTAACCAAATCTCCGGTCAAAATAGCCAGATTATTAGGAAGAAAGTAGCCGACATCAAAGTTATCAAAACGTCCTGTGACGCTCCAGCCAATATTATTACGCAGATCGATGACGCCGTTTGCGTTCACTGCGCCAGCTTCACCACTGTAATCCAGTTTGCGAATGCTGATAAGCTTTGGTGTGCCTGCTGCGCTAATCGATAACAGACCATCGGGTACATCTTGAGTATCAACGCGGCCATCGAAGCGTACGTCAAACACTGACAGCTCACCGCCGATAAGGTCTATCTCAGCGTCGCCATTACCAGTAACGCCGATAGCGCGCTGGTCTTGACTAGCGTCTAGCTTTGCTTGTAGGTCGGTACTCGTAATATTGACAATATGCCGCTGACCTTTGACGCCGTTTTTGCGGATATTTAGCAGGCGGCCGCGCGCGCTCAGGTTACCTGTCAAACGCTCAAGCGGCAGATCACTACGATATTGCTTCGGCAACAAGCCGTTGGTACGCGCATCCACCTGCCAAGTCAGCGGGCGCTGATTGGTGGCGAGTTGTATTTGCCCAGTGCCAGATAAGTCGCCAACGATGCCCTGATAGTTGAGACGATTGATATCGATGACATTAGCATTTTTGCGAATGCGAACGTCATAATTACCTTTAGGCGCTGCATTTAATTCATTGATGACAGCATTGGCATCGACAGATAAGTTTGAGCCGCGCACGATGACATCAGCGCGGCCGCTTGGGCTATCGATATTGCCAATACTTGGCACATCACGGCGGGTCAAGTTCTGCCACCTAGCATCAATATACATAGGCGCTGGCTGCTTAGATTTGGCAGATAGCTTACCGCGGACAATATTAGCGTTGATATGCTCGCCATCACGCTGACGCAAATCGGCATCAACTTGCAGATTATTGCTGAGGTTTTTTTGTTGATAATGTAGCGATAGTCGACCATTAAGCGTCTGCGGCGCATAAGCCTTAAAGTCGCTATACTCATCTGGAATCGCTTGACGGATATCAAAGCCATTGCCAACAGCGCGAATTTTGGCATCGAAGCTCTCGCTCCAGTCCAATATCCCCTGCAAGGTTAGCCGTCCTGCGGGCACATCAGCATCTAAGCGATCGATACGCAGCTGACTATTGGCAATCACCGCGCGGCCTTTATAACGGCCTGAAGGTATGTCTTTGGCGGTCAGCTCCGTATTGATGCGCAGTTTAATATCCGAAACCACGCCAGAAGCAGTCGCCATACCGCTTTTTAGATGGATATTTTGCGCATCAGCATACGGTATCAGTACATCATCCCAGCGCAGTTTCGCTTCAAACGGTGAGCCTTCATCTAGCCCTTGTGCGACAAACTCGCCGCTGACATCACTATCATTGTAGCGGCTGCGCACTTTACCTATCGTACGTTTTAGAGTACCAGTTGCTTTGACATTGAGCGGATCTATATAAGCTTTTTCAAGGGCGCTGACTTCAACAATAGCGCTTAGATCTAAGGGGTAGTCGCCTTGTAGATCGATCTCACCTTGTAGCGCACTGACTTTGACAATATCACTATAAAAGAGCTTACCACTGCCAACTGTGACCTGACTGCCGACCCAAGTCAAATCCCTTGCCGCTATATCGTTAACGATGACCGGCTCTTTAGTCACTTGCTTATAGACGATAGTTTTGATTTTGGCTTGGTCGAAACGCAGATTGACTGGTAGCTCAAGCGTCTTATAATCGAACGGCTCACCGGTTGGCGGCTTAGTATTGATAATCTCAATACGCTGGATATCGGCATCACGTAAGTGTACTTCTTTAGCAAACACAGCGCGCCAGCCTATTTTGATGTAAGCCTTGTCTACTTTAATCTCAAGATCTTCGGTAGCCTTAAGATCGATATCAGTGACCATAATACCGTCACGCAGGTTACCACTGCCATATTTGAGTTTGACGCCCGTTTCGCTACCGACTTTTTCTAATAAAAACTTAGTGCCTGCATCCGTACCTGCTGCATAAAAAAACACCACGAACATCACAACTAAGACAATAGCAATCAATGCTAGCAGCTTTAGCAAAAAAGATAGCGGATACCACCGACGCACCGCGTGGGCATCTCGTTGCGCAGGATCTTTAGACGACGGGTCGTTAGGTGGAGTTTTATTATTCAACATGACACTCAATCAAGTAAAAAAATTATTAGCTCTTCGCCTGCGAGCCTTGCTTGGGTTTTCGTTTAGCTTAGTTATAAGTACTTATTATAAGTTCTTAGTTAAAAGACTGAGTTATGCATCCGCTTATAACGGCGAGCCGATAAAGAAATGCAAACGCACCGGAATACTATCCTCTGTCACCCCAGCTGCCACATCGACTCGCACCACACCAACAGGCGACGCCCAGCGAATACCAACGCCGACCCCTACTTTAGTATCAGTTTTGAAGTCTTTATCATAAGCATTACCCACATCGGTGAATAATGCCCCGCGGAAACCCGGTCTAAATTCATAGTTATATTCAGCACTACCGACGGCGAGAATCTGTCCACCAGTCAGATAACCGTTTTCTAACGGTGATAAGCTCTCATAATCATACCCGCGAATACTCTGATCACCGCCGGCGAAGAAGCGTAGCTTATAAGGCACTTCATAAAAGTCATCCGCCCAAATATACCCGGTATTGAAGCCGCCTAGCACTTGATGTTTATCATCTTCACCAAAGCTATAAATACCGCTGACACCGGCGCGCACAATCGCCAGATCAGTATCGCTAAGTACGCTCTCAGCGCCGGCTTCGATACCATAATACTGACGATAGCCGCTGGTAGGATTGATAGCATTGTTGACGTCGGTTTTATTAATACCGTAACCAAACAACAAAGCTTGCTGCGTAGGTCTTGAAGAGGTGAAACGTACCGGTAGATCTTCTAACTTTGTATCGTCAACCCCAGTTTCGAGCTCATCTAACCGATAACGTACCGAATATCTCCTATTCCAGCCGCTCTCTTTACGAATATTTCTAGCCAAAGCTGCCTTTACAGTATTAGTCGATAGATCAAAGTTCCCTTCACCTTGATCGATGACTTCCTCTTCATAAGTCAGACGCGCCTCTAATTTATCATTGAGCGGGTGCTTCCAAGGGCGACTACCATAGACAGTCACGTTTTTACTGATGCGTGAGGCTTCTACTTCCGCGCCGGCTTGGTAGCCCTGACGATTAACCAAATTATAGTCAATCTTTGCAGTAGCACGGATATCGGTATCAGTACCATAACCCAGACCAATCTGAGCATCACGCGGCTTATCTGCGGAGACAAAGACGTACAAAGGCACTTTTTTACTTTCAAAAACCTCTTCAGGGGTAATACGATTGGCTAAAGTTGGCGGTACAAAATCCTCATCAAAAATGGTTTCTTCTTCAGGGAATACCTTCTCGGCAATATTACTGATTGAGTCGCTGATTTTTCCTAAGAAGTTCTCAGCCTTTTCGTCCTTTTCATCCAATACCCGATCATTAGGTAGGCGACTTAAACGATTGGCTTTGGCTTTGATTTCTTGTAATTTATTTTGCGTTTGTTCATCAACTTGGAACTCAATGGGAGCGATATCAGCGGCATCAACGGTAGCGCCACTGTTCGCCTCAAGGCTTTCAGCAACAACCTCTGAATCATCCTCATCACCGCTAAGATTGTCACGGCTCTCGCCAATGAGATCAGTATCGCCAACGCCTACGTTTGCCCCTTCTTCAACATCACTGTCTAAATCGCCATCTTCTACATTATCTGACTGATTAGCAGTATTATCAAAAGCTAGCGTACTGCCAGCACTCAGCTCATCGGGTGGCAATAAGCTCTCAACGTTGACCGTATTGAAGTAGCGCGTTGCCGCTAGATCATTACTTAACTTGGTCACATCGGGACGATAAAAAGGATCACCAGCTTCAAAGTGTAGCAACTGACGCAGTAAAGGCAGCTCTACGGGTAGCTTATCAGGGTCGCGCGTGAGGGTGCCTGTCGCCTCATCGTACGTAAAAAACACCACGTCATCGAAGTCATAACGAACCCCAGTATCATAAACGAGTGATATATCGGCTTTATTATCTGGCAAGATGATGTCGACCGATTTATTCAGCCAATTCTCATCAAAATAGCCATAAGTGCGGCTTAGAGCCTCAAGAGCAGCCTTACTATTTTTATAAACTCTATGGTTAAAGACATCGCCCTCTGCTGGCAGCGCTGTCTCTTCTAGCGTTTTAAATTCGGCTTGCTCGGCGCCCTCACCGCGGACATCGACGATACGGCTATCGACAGTTACCGGTTCACCTAGCTTTTCGATGATCACATCGATACTGTTGGCATCCGGCTGACGTAGTTTGAGAGTAATATCATAATAGCCTACAGCTTTTGCAGCATCTAAAGCGGTCTCTCGCAGGCGCGGCAGGGCTGCGGTGAAGTCAGTGACCGACTGAACGGTAGTATCATCGATAGCAGCTTTGATATTATTAATCGGCTGAATATCTTCATCAGCCTTGATCAGTCTTGGCGTACCCTGAGCCGCATCATTGGTAGCATTGTTAAGGCTTCTATCTGCGTCTTGCTGCAGATAAACAGTGGTCTCAACACGCGGCAACGCTGCTACGCCGCCGTTAAATAGGCGATTATACAAACGTTTGACAATACCGCCTTCATTGCGAGCTAATGGTTTAGAATTATTCGCTTGAGTCACGCCTTCTGCGACGGCGTCAGCATTGTCCTGTGCTTGATAATCTGGCAGATAGTCATCAGGATTAAGATCGCCGCTTTGATCACTATTTTGATCATCAGCCACCTCGCCATCGCTGGCCTCGATTTGTGCTTCAGCGATAGTATCATCAGCACCTGTCACTGAACGATTGTCTTGCTGCGCTAATATCTGCTCAGGATTGTTTTGCTCAGTGATGTCAGCACTGTCATCGACTCGGCCACTACTAACAGAGTCGCTCACCTCAATAGGACGCGCCATTATCTCTGCCGTTTGCGCCTGCTCTTCTGGAGTTTGTGCGCGGTTTAAAGTCTCAAGATTGTTGGGCGTAGGCAAAGTTGCAGAGTCGATTTTTGGATCTAATCCTAAAGGTAATCGCTGACTATCAAGTCGGGCAATAGGCGCATTAAAGCCTTTATCATTTAAAACAGTACGGTCATTAAAACTATCGAATTGACTGTCTACCTTATTACTATCAAAGCTGTTTGGGTCGCTACTAAACCCTGCATCAAAAACATCATCTAAACCGTCGGTGTTGCCATTACTCGTACTCTCCATAAAAGAGTCATTCTCAGCGTCCAAAGCCGCAAGTTCCCGATCAATCTGTTCGGGAGTCATCATCTGATACCCTTGCTGCTGTATCGCCGTTGCCTGTCGTTGCAGCTCGGCATCGCTATCAAAATCATCGTTACTGACTGGCGATACATCCGCTTCATTATTATTATTGTTTTCAGCGTCCGTGCCAGTATTTATCTCACTAGTATTAATATCGCCATCTTGGCTGACTTCTTCACTGAACTCATCGATTACGGATTTATCGACTTCTCCCTGCTCAAAATCTCTTCTTAGGCGCAAAGCCTCTAAAGCCGCATCAAGCTCCGCTTCTGAGTCAAAATCAATAAGGCTATCGTCTGAACCATCCTGCGCTACATTGGTTTGCGAAGTGCTCTGAGAGTTGTTTTGGACTTCTACTTGCGGGTTAGACGCTGTAGGGCTTTGCGCCACCTCTGCGCGAGGGTCGGTCTCAGCGGCACTGGCAGAGGCCATCCCAACACCAACCAAAACACTAGCGACAGCGCTAAATAAAGCGGTTCGGGCAAAATGGTGACGTACGCCAATGCTTGTGTGCTGAGCATGCGCGCCGATTAGCGCCAACCGATTAGAGGGAGATGACGGGGCCGTGCTAGATACACAAGGTTCCGACATGAGTGTCGAAGCGGTCATTGAAGCGTGATGCAATGAGGGGTTACTTCTCATGACTAATACTATCCTATCATCTAATATGGCCACTTAAGCCTAGCGTAACGGTTCACAAACGCTCTAAAAAGACTGTTTATAGCCTTGTAAAGCGAACCTATTGATATAGCGAAAACGATGCACACTTAACGATGTAGAGGCTGATAATTATCAAAATATCACTGCTGCATCAGGGCTTATAAAATTTACAAATTATAACTGAGCTCACGAACATATCATAGCAATTAACATATGTATTTGCCCCACAGCCTTGCTATTATACGAGGTTAAAATCATAAAACCTATCATATATTTTAATAAGTTATTGATACTATTTATAATTACCATATTAGCAACAGCATAACCGCTATCCCTCGTATGGTAGCCTCTGGTCACGTCTGATAGCGTCATTATCCGACTACCCGTTTTTATCTTGATCTGTGGTTATTTAAACGATCAAAAGTACTCGCTCATAGGAAGCCTCATGGCAAATCAGTTTCAGTTATTCAAGCGGCGGCGTTTTAGTGCCATGTTTTTTACCCAGTTTTTGGGCGCTTTCAATGACAATATTTTTAAGCAGGCACTGATATTAGTGCTGACTTATACGGCCGCAAGTCAGCTCGGTGCTGAGGTTAGCATTCTTAACAACTTAGCCGCGATGCTCTTTATTTTGCCATACTTTTTATTCTCAGCGCTCGCCGGACAAATCGCCGATAAGTTTGAAAAATCCAAACTCACGCGTTTGGTAAAAATACTTGAGATCGTCATTATGACAGTGGCCGCTATTGGCTTTGTGTTTGAGTGGTATGTGCTACTGTTTGTAGCGTTATTTTTGATGGGTACCCATTCTACCTTTTTTGGTCCTATTAAATATGCTTATCTACCTCAAGCAATGCGAGAAGATGAGCTGGTTGGCGCTAATGGCTTATTTCAGATGGGTACGTCTTTGGCAATTTTGCTAGGGATGATTATCGCAGGAGTATTAACGCAGCTACCGCAGTCGCTATACTGGATCAGCGCGACTGTGCTTTTGGTCTCATCTCTAGGTTATCTAGCTGCGCGCGGTATTCCGCACATGCCAGCCATGCAGCCGAAGCTAAATATCAACTGGAATATTTTTACCACTAGCCTATCAACGGTTCGCTACTTGTATTCGCTGCCCTTTTTATTTTTTATTATTTTAGGCAATAGCTGGTTTTGGTTTTATGGCGCGACTTTTTTGACACAGACGCCAGAATTTAGCAAAGTTATCTTACAAGGTGATGAGTCAGTCGTGATATTTTTACTGACTTTGTTTTCTGTAGGGGTCTCTATCGGCTCACTGCTGTGCAAGAGACTGACCAAAAACGAGGTTAGTTTGCGCCTACTGCCCTTTGGCATTGCCGGTTTGAGCATTTTTGCAATTGATCTTTATTTTTCTTTATCAGGGCTGAACATACAGCCTGCTGGGGATACTCTATTAACAATTGGCGACTTATTTGGAGTACCGGGAACTTGGCGTGTTTTTGTAGACTTATTCTTCTTAGGGTTTAGCGGCGGTCTGTATATTGTGCCGCTTTACGCCTCAATGCAAGCTTATGCGCCAAAGAGTCATCGCGCGCGTATAGTCGGCGCTAATAACATTTTTAATGCCATATTTATGGTCGGTTCTGCTATTTTTGCTATTGTAGTATTGAATAGCTTGCAGCTGACACTACCGCAGTTATTTTTGGTCACTGGCATATTAAATATTGGCTATGGCACCTTTTTGTACTTAAAGCTCAAAAAGCATCAACAGCAAGCTGTCATACAAAACCATGATGAAGGTTAAATGCTTTAGTATTAATAGTATAAACAGTATCAATCGATAATCAGTAAGATGAATGTAGAAAACCGTACTTTATTAGGAGTTGTTTATGACAGCGCGTCCTCTTTCAAAGATTGACCATTTATTATTGAGCGTTGATAAAGCGCTACGAGCGGTAGTGCCGCACTCAAACCCAAGCTCTCGGCCCTTACCTGTGAGTAGCGATGAGATTCCTGAGCTGAGCATCACCGAATCTCGCCATGTCGCAGGCCTTATGCGTATCAACCATACCGGTGAGGTCTGCGCGCAAGGCCTCTATCATGGTCAAGCCTTTACCGCAAAAGACGAGACCGTCAAGCAAGCCATGCACCAATCTGCTACTGAAGAGGTCGATCATCTCGTTTGGTGCGAGACTCGCCTTGATGAGCTTGGTAGCCACCCAAGTGTCTTTACGCCGCTATGGTACGGCATGTCCTTTGGTTTGGGCGCGGTGGCCGGAGCTATCTCTAACGAGTTCAGTCTAGGGTTTGTCGCTGAGACAGAAGCGCAAGTCAGTGAGCATCTACAAGATCATATCGCCCAACTGCCTGCGCAAGATCAGCGTACTCGTGAGATACTAGCGCAAATGGATATCGAAGAGCTGCATCATCGTCAACTTGCCCTTGATAATGGCGGTGCGGCGCTAGCACCACCGATACGCCGCAGTATGCGTTTTATGGCGAATTGTATGAAAAGTGCTGCTTATCATATATAAGTAAAGCAGTCATAGCTTGGCGCTGCAAACGATGGCAGAGGATTTACGGATAACGTCTGCCAGATAATGTTTAGTATTATTATTAACAATCCTACCGTTGCGAGCGCTGATACTAATTGCTAGGGTATGAAAAAATAAACTGCTTTGATAGCTTTGACTGCATTGACCTAAACACTTATTCATATAAGCAAAACTAAGATCAGTGAAAACCTCACTTTTCCCTTGAGACTACTAAAAGGCAACCGTTTTTATGAAACACAATATAACTCACAAATTTGCAACTCTGACTGCTCTAGCAGCGGCTTGTACTATGCTGTCGGCCACCCCAGCCCTTGCAGCACCTGATAGCGTCACCGCAAGCGTGCCTAGCGCTAAGGACTCAAGTCAGCGTATCATTCGCCGTGCCCAGCCAGCCAACACTCAATCTGGCGCGCAGCCTATTCCGGTGCAGTCAAATGTAGCGACTCCAGCAGCCGCGGCTACTAATAGTGTAGCAAATGAGTCGGAGCGTGCTACTCGCGTGTATCAGCGTGGCCCTATCACTAGTACGGGCATCGATATTAGCCAAGGTCAGCTTCGCAATATCCCAGCGCCGCAAGCGACTATCTCTGATATCAGCTTTATCTCAACCGTACTTATCCCTACCAAGCGCGGTGTAGGCGCAGATAGGCTCGACGTTAGCTTACTTGATCATTTTATCGAAGACGTCTCGCCCAATGCGCGCCACTATCCACCAAACTTCCCCAACCGCTCACAGCGCTACTACACGCGCGAGAAGATTAAAGTATTAGCAGATTGGATTGAGCCTTTTGCCAGTGCGCCAGACGCCTCTTATGAGGTCTTAATTCGCGCCGCTAAGCTCAATGGTATGGGCCGCAACTTAGATTTGGGCTCAGATTATGCCGTACGCGGTGGTCAATATATAGATCGCGCAATCCAAGCTCAGCCCGACAGCGCTGAGGCCAACTTTTTATATGGCATGATGCTCTCAGAAGGCGGCGGTTTTAAGGAAGGTCAAAAGTATCTTGACCGAGCGGTTGGCCTAGGCTATACCGAAGCAGAACAAAGCTTGGCTCAATCTGATCTGTTAAGCGATCGCCGCAGTGAAGCACTCTCGCGCCTGCGTCGTCTCGAGCAAAAAGTACCAGATAATAAAGTAATACGTCAACAAATCAAACTCATTGAAGACGGGAAATACTATATCTGGGATCTACCCGCTCCTGATATCAATGTCAGCCCGAATAGTATCAACCAGACCAGTTAATCGGCAGTTAAAGATAGCATTATCTAAAACAGCGGTCGTTTAAAATAATATTAGTCGCTGAGGCTGACTTTAGTTATCAAGCCAGTCGATTATAGCGCCGCTTTAACAGCGCGCCTGCTTTATAGTGATTGAGTAGTGACTCACTATCCTCTATAAAGCAGGCGCGCTTTTTTTGTTTTAGCGCTATACTGTTTGAGGTTTTATCTTATCGAATCTGTCTTTATTCTATATTGAGATTATCTACTGAGACTCGCTATGACTGTTGCAAGTAACGCTGTAAACGCTATAACATCTGCTCACAAACAAGCGCTTTTGGCTATAACTATTATTACCTCTACACTACTTGTCAGCGCTTGTAGTACGGTATCTGTAAGCCAGCAAAGCAAGTCCAAAGTCATTAGTAGCCAACGCGGTAATATCGTCTCAGACAATAAACTCAGTAGTAATACCGCGTCAACCCTGCTCTCGGCTGGTCTCAATGAAACGGCCTGTTTGCAGCACTTTGATCTGTGTTTAGGGCAGCTCTCTGATAGTCTCCTCGATGATAATTATCGTTCGCCGCTTGCTATCTTCGCTGAGCTGCATTACGCCAAAGCGAGGCAATTAGCCGAATCTTCAGACTGCCTCGCTGCGCTATCTCGTCCACCGATTGACCCCTACTTTGCCAACGCCCCACTCGATGAGGAGCAAGCAAAAAGTAAAGAACAAAGAACATCCGCTTGTCTTATGAATTATCAACAGCGGCTGTTTGATGCCGTCAAATCAAGCTACGCGTATCTATTTTATGACAGATTAGAACACGACTTTGAGAACGCTACTCAAAAACAAAAAAGCGCACCTTTACAAAACCGCATTCCAAACGATGTCGATATTCAAACTCAAGATATCTACAATGCCGCGAGCAATGACATCATAACCAAGCTGTATCAATCTAAAGCCCGCACTAAAAAGATGTTTGGCAACACTCACATTGAGTACTTACCAACAACAGCTACCGACGATTCAGCCCAAACCGCTATTTCTAATAAAGTTGCGCTGGGCGGCCGTGCCACAGACCAAGTCAAGGTCATGACAGTGCAAGTTGGGGACTATGGCCTCAATGTCCATCTACCCAATGAAGACCAGTATCTACAAAACGCTCGTGAGCAAACCTCTGCTTTGACAGATCTGACCTCTACTTATGAGCTGCGTCTTACGGGACTAAACTCGATAAGTAAGCGGCCAGGTTTAGGTATTAGCTTCGTGGCGTCTCTCAATGACCGTTACACGACCACTATTCGCCAGCTGCTCGTCTCCTCTTTGTCAGGTAGATTGGCTCAAGACAATAGCACCGATAACGACGAAAGCATAAGCAATGAGGACCCGAGTAGCCGAATCTACCCTAGCGGTCATTTGCTGATGACCGGTTTGATTAAACCTGTAGGAGATAGCGTATTAGATGTACTCAGTAGCGAGCAGCTCGATATTCATCTATATAACCCTTACCGCAGTGAGAGCACTACTATCTTAGGCGAAGACTATCCGCTGGCAGCGAATTTTTCGGCAGGTTATGGTATGTGGCTTGCAGAGAATCAACTAGACGGCGTCGGCTACTTAAACCTAATCACTCGTCAACAAAAAACCAATCTGCCCAAATTGTTTATGCTTGAGCCTTATGACCCTAACAAGCGGGTATTGATTATGCTGCACGGGTTAGCCTCGAGTCCTGCCACTTGGGTCAATTTGACTAACGATATTTTGAATGATGATAAATTACGTGAGAATTATCAGGTTTGGCAGATATTTTATCCCACTAACTTGCCTATATTAGAAAACCGTTATCAAGTTCAGCAACTCATTGAAGCAACTTATCAGCAAACAGATCCTGAGGGTCAAAATATTGCCAGCCAAAACAGCGTCATTATCAGTCATAGTATGGGCGGTATCATAGCGCGCATGATGTTATCTGATGAAAACCTGATAGATGACTTGGACAGGCTTGATGAACAAGGGACGCTCTCTGCTAGTGAAAAACGAAAAATACGCGGCGCGCTTAAGCAGTCTTTTGGTGAAGAACAGCTAGAAAAACGCTTTAAATTGCAGGCTTTGCCGCAGGTAGATACTGCCGTATTTTTATCAACGCCTTTTCGCGGTACCGACTACGCTGATCGCTGGTTCACCCGAGCGCTACGCCGTATTGTGTATCTGCCCGTTGGGCTGGTCAAGACGGTCACAGACAATCTGGCGACCATTGCCACCCAAGGCGACTTGGCACAAAACCCACTTGGCGCTTTATACCTACAAAACGGTGCCAGCCAATTGAGTGACAAATCCTCTTTTATCCAACTAACCAAAGATATCTCTATTAACGATCGTATTACCTATCACTCCATTATCGCTAATAACGATGCCGATATCACTCAAGGTTTGGCAAAAATGCAGCCAGGCGGGGCTAAGATAGACTTATCACAAGCGCAAGAAGAAGATAGCGACTCCAATACTGTCGATAACACAGATAGAAATGTACGCCGCGAGCCTTTAGTCGCCGCTGTTACAGTTGATGGCGATATCAGTCAAGCCATCACTGAGCGGTTGTCTGACGGTATTGTGCCTTATACTAGCGCTCACCTTGAAGGTGCGGCTTCTGAGACCATTATCAACGGCGGCCACAGTATTCAACAAAACCCGCAAACGATTTTGACTTTGCGCCGTATTTTGTACAAACAACTTCAAGAGTAAGCCTATCTTTTATAGCTAACTTACAAAAACTGGCAACGTGCTATTGATTTTCACAGTTTTGGTTTTCAATAGCCTCGCCATGACTGCTAGGTATGCTTTGGTAACATGGCGTAACTTGCACCCGCTGTACAGCGAGCGCATAATGACTTCGATATCATCTTCAGTCGTATCTAGTAAGACTACTCAATTGTTTAGATCGATTGTCTAGATAGTAAAAATATAGTTTATAAGGACATAGATTCCACACCAGCCAAATTATTTTTGGCTATTGCCCGTGATAAAGGTTTATATATTGCGGACAGTTACTTGCGCGTATTATGGATAGTTACGCCAATCAGCTAACCAATATAGGTAACCCTTATGTTTGCCTCTTTTATGATAGATCAAATGGACGCGCTGATGCTCGCGCGTATTCAGTTCGCTTTTGTCATCTCTTTTCATATTGTCTTTCCGGCGTTCTCTATTGGTCTTGCCAGCTGGCTGACCGTATTAGAATTTCGCTGGCTCAAAACGGGTGATCCCATCTACGCTGAGGTCTACAAGCACTGGGTGAAGATATTCGCCGTGGTGTTCGGTCTTGGCGTGGTATCAGGCGTGGTGATGTCCTACCAGTTCGGCACCAACTGGGCCGTATTCTCCGACAAAGCCGGTAACGTCTTAGGGCCTTTGCTCGCTTATGAGGTGTTAACTGCCTTTTTCTTAGAAGCATCATTCTTAGGTATTATGCTGTTTGGGTGGGGGCGCGTCAGCAAACGCATGCACTTTGCCTCGACGGCAATTGTCGCTGTCGGCACGCTGATATCAGCCACTTGGATTTTATCAGCTAATAGCTTTATGCAGACGCCGCAAGGCTTTATGATAGGCGCTGATGGCCTTCTGTATCCAACCAATTGGCTTGAGATTATCTTTAACCCCTCCTTCCCTTACCGTCTTGCACATATGGTGACGGCAGCATTTTTGACTACTGCTTTTGTCATCGGTGGTATTGGTGCCTATTACCTGCAGTCCAAAAAGCATCAAGATCATCGCCAACATGGCCGCGTGATGCTAGGTATGGCGATGATTATGGCCATTTTTGTAGCGCCGCTACAAGTGCTCATCGGTGATGAGCATGGCTTGAACACCTTTGAACATCAGCCTGCAAAAGTGGCGGCGATGGAAGGTATTTGGGAAGACGAGCGCGGCGCGGCACTACGTTTATTCGCGATACCTGATCAAGATAACCAAACCAATAAGTACGAGGTGAGTATCCCTTATGTCTCGGGTTTAATTTTGACCCATTCATTAGATGGAGAAGTCAAAGGACTCAAAAATTGGGCTGTCGAGGATCAACCGCCTGTTGCTATTGTCTTTTGGGCATTTAGGATTATGGTGGGTATTGGTATGCTCATGGTACTTGTTGGCTTATTTAGTGTTTACAAGTACTTTAAAAAACAACAATTTAATCCTGAGAGTAAATGGTTCCATAGGGCTTGGATGTTTATGACGCCGATGGGCTTTATTGCGATACTAGCTGGCTGGTTCGTCACCGAAACAGGACGTCAACCCTGGACCGTCTATGAAGTCATTCGTACTAGCGAGAGTATGTCGCCCATTGCAGCACAGCAGGTGGCGACGACTTTGATTGGCTTTATCGTACTGTATATCTTTGTCTTTGGCGCAGGTAGCTTTTACATTATCCGCCTGATTACTCAAGGGCCTAAACCGTACGAGGATCCTTCAGAGGATACTTACTATGATCATTCTGTGACCGAAGCTCAGGGCCGTGCTTTGAGTGGTGATAATGCGCCGCAAGAAAAAACAAAGGATAAGAGTGATGAGCATCTAGACAGTCCTGCTGATGATGTTGATGATGGAGGGTTGCGCTAATGTTTAACTTTGGTGATGTATTAGACTTACCCCTTATCTGGGGCGGACTTATCGCGCTATCGGTCTTTATCTATGTGCTACTCGATGGCTTTGATTTGGGCTGCGGTATTTTGTTTCCCTTTGCAGGCTCAGATAAGAACCGAAGCCGGATAATGAACTCTATCGCCCCATTTTGGGATGGTAACGAGACCTGGCTAGTGCTTGGCGGCGGCGGCTTGTTTGCCGCTTTTCCTGTCGCTTATGGCATTATCATGAGCGGCTTGTATCTACCTGTGACCTTTATGCTCTTTGGACTCATTATGCGCGGGGTGGCCTTTGAGTTTCGCTTTAAAGCCAATACCCGTCGTCATGTTTGGGACACGTTTTTCTTTGTAGGCTCAGTGATCGCTACCTTCTCACAAGGCATTATGCTTGGCGCTTTGGTACAAGGACTCGAGGCCAGCAACCGCTTATATACTGGCGGTCCGTTTGACTGGCTCACGCCCTTCTCTATCGTTTGTGGTTTTGCCATGATTATCGGCTATGCGCTACTGGGTTCCACTTGGCTGATTATTAAGACAGAACACACGCTACAAGTATGGGCGCGCAAAGTCTCAGGTTGGATGCTCTCAGCGCTTATAGCCTCTATGATTGTAGTTACCGCCTTTATGTTCTTCTCTGATATTGAGGCGCTCGAGGGTTGGTTTAGCTTCCCAGGTCTGCTATATCTTGCCCCTATGCCGATTGTCGTATTGGCTCTGTTCTTTTTGATGCGTAAAGACCTTAAAACAGAACGTGAATATCGTCCATTTTTGTTAGCCGTAGCGCTGTTTTTAATGGGTTATATTGGCGTCTGTTTTGCTATATTCCCATATATAGTGCCTTATCAGATGACCATTTATGAAGCGGCAGCCGCCGATACCTCATTGTCGTTTATGCTGATAGGCGCGGTTATCATGTTACCGATTATCTTAAGCTACACTGCGTTTGCCTATTATACGTTCAAGGGCAAATCTGATCACAATCCGATGTACTGATATCTAATCAATAACAGATGTCATAGACAATAAAGGGAGAGGATTATGAAAAAGCTAAGTAAAAAACAAAGCCAATGGGCGTGGTTCGTGGGTTTATATTTGGCAGGGTTTTTAGTCGTTTTTACCTTTGCACAATTAATTAGGCTTGCGATGGGACTATAAACTCCATCAGTAAAAAAACGCAGTCTTGATTATCAAGGCTGCGTTTTTTATTACGCTTATAAGCTGCGTGTCCATTGTTAGTCCTAGAAATTGTTAGTCCTAGAACAGGCTAGCCTTGCGGACTTTGTGTCATTTGGCGACAGTATCCTGCCAAGTTCTCAGGTAAATCCTCTGGACAAACGCCGCACTGCTTATTACCCGGTACCGCATAATCGATAAATTTTGGATACGGCAGGTTTAGATTATTCATAATGACCCTAAACTCCTCTATCGTCGTATCACCGCCAAGTCTTGGGTTGCGCTTTTTTTCTTGCGCAATTGAAGACACAAACCTCTCTTTATAGTCATGTGCAGGATACACTAAGGTCTCATCTGGTAAAGAAAACAGTTTGTCTCTTACAGAATGATACAGGGCGTCTGCGTCACCATTTTGAAAGTCCGTGCGACCGCAGCCTTCAATCAGTAAAGCGTCTCCTGTAAACACCCGCCCATCAAAGATATAGGCAAAATGCCCATCAGTATGCCCTGGTGTATGCAAAGGATGCAAAGTAATGCCATCAAGCTCAAAGGGAACGCCGTCCTCTAAACCAATATCTGCGCACTCCAAGCGATCATAAGCAGGTGCTGCAATCTTACTGCCAACCTCACGCTTCATCTCCAACGCTGCGGTAATATGATCAGCATGAATATGCGTATCAATGGTATAAGCTAGAGTCAAGCCAAGCTTATGTAGCTCAGCGAGGTCGCGATCCATCGTCGCAATGACAGGATCAATCAAGACGGCTTGTCCAGTACTCGTGTCCCCTATCAAATAGGTATAAGTACTAGAGAGCGGTTCATATAATTGCTTAAAAATCATAATCACTCCTTTTTGATATGCGTTGTTTATCGATACTGATATTTTGTAGTTTATCATTTCAGTAAAGTTAATATTTTCTATATTTAATCATTATATATTACATTATAGTATATATAATAATAAATATCTGGGTGCTGTGATAAATTTGGTAACGTACAAGCGATTACTAGTATTACGTTCCATTAACAAGGTTTAATATGCTGTAATCTGAATCAGTACCTGTATTAAAAAGGCTGCACTATTGTAATAGCGCAGCCTTTTTAATGATTGTCACGGTTCAACTGTTCAATCAATGACTTTTAAGAATCAGATTTATCATTTGTAGAATGATGTTTAACAAACGCATTGACTTGCTCTAAGCGCTCAGGCGTACCGACATCTATCCAGTTATCGGTAATCACTTCGGCGGTGATCTGAAACTTAAGCATCGCTTGCTTAAGTAGTGGCGCAAGAGCAGCAGGCTGACCACTGACTAGACCATCTAGTAGTCTTGGTGACATCACACTAATACCAGCGAAAGTATACTTATCCGCATCAGCAATCGGCTGCTCGCTTGCCAAGCCATTATTGATAGCGAAATCACCACCGTTATTATGCTCAGGATTATCAATCAATAATAGGTGCGCGCGTTGATCGGCACTAAGCTCATAGCTTTGTAATTGCGCAAAATCATAAGTCGTCCATACATCAGAATTGACTAAAATAAACGGCTCATCTCGTAGCTTACCCGTTTGCAGCGCCTGAAAAATCCCGCCTGCTGTCTCTAATGGCTCATCGCCTTCTTCTGACCAATGCAAATTTACGCCATATTGTGAGCCATCACCTAGCGCTGCCATCAGCTTGTCAGCGAGCCATGAGATATTGATGGTGATATCAGTAATACCAGCTGCTTGTAGTGCTTTGATATGCCAGACAATCAAAGGCTGTCCACCGACTTCAACGAGTGGTTTTGGTGTCTCAAGGGTCAACGGACGCAGGCGTGTACCTTTGCCTGCTGCTAATATCATCGCTTGCGTTATTGCAGACATATCTGCTCCCTGATGTTATAAATTAGTGTAATAGGTTTAAATATACTGCTGCACAAACTTAGCCTGATAAGCGGGTAATACGGTCTCTTCCATCCACTGCTTAAAGGGAATAAGTGCCTGCTTTACCTCCTCACTACCCTGCTTACTCAGCCAGTCAAGCTCGAAGAGTAAATCGCTCATGACCTTTGGAATATCGGCCAGATAACGACTCTTACCATCACGCTCAAACAAACGAATAAAGATACCGAGCACCTTTAGATGACGCTGAACGCCCATCACATTGACATCGTTTTCAAGCTGCTCAGCACTATCAGTAGTGGTCAGCTCAGCGTTTTTCTGTCTCTGCCAAAAGTCCTTAATCCAGCTAGAGATTTGCACTTCAGGCCAGTCGACATAAGCATCACGGACTAAGGAGACCAAATCATAACTATAAGCGCCGATAACTGCGTCTTGAAAATCGATGACGCCTAAGCGCGAATGATCAGCTTGGTCTTGCATCAGATTACGACTGTGATAATCGCGGTGAACGACGACTTGTGGCTGCCGCAAAATCTCATTAATTAATGTTGTTTTGACAGTCTGCCAAAGACTAGCGTCTAAACTGACCTCAATGTGCGGTATAAACCAGTCACTAAATAAGTCCATCTCGCGATTGAGCAGCTCTTCATTATAATCAGGCAGCTGGTGCTTATCTTTGGCAGTCTCTACCGGCACTTGCTGCAGTGCAATCAAAGTCTGCATAGCCGCTTGATAATACGCATCGACTTGCGCCGGAGTTGCCCCAACCAGTAAGTGCGCAAACTCCACCGTACCAAAATCTTGCAGCACCAAAAACCCTTGCTCCATATCTTGCGCGATAAGGGTTGGTACATTAATCGCTGGTGCCATTAAAGCGGTGACGTTGATAAACTGCTGCATCGCTTGCTGCTCATCAGCTGAGTCCATCACTATATAATGCTCAGCTTCATCACTATCTGATTGGTTTAACCATTGTAGACGATGGTACTGACGACTGCTGGCATCCCCTGGCAAACTGTCGAGCTTAAAGTCTTGACCGGCAAATACTTGCTGCAACCAATGCAGTAGCTGCTGCTGACGCTCATCAGCGGCCTCGGTATCGCTCCCTATTTGCGTTGGGGTTTGGATGCTGATTGTAGAATCAGTATTCTTAAGCATTTTATCTGTCATCGCGCTAGTAGTCATAAAAAAATCGCCGGTTAAATAGAGTGATAAGTCAGGCAAATACTTGCTAAAATAACGAACCATCTGAGAGTGCTTAGTATTTTTATCCGTCTTATTGACTCGCTACTCACGATTAGCCCGCTTATCAATAAGTAAATACCTTGCTGCATTACAAAATTTGCAGCAATAGTGTAGCTGATTTGGTTTTTTTTGACTATCATAAGTCAAAATAATTGTCGCTTTGCTCATTACCCACTCATTGAACAAAGATTAAACTAGTTTTTCGCGTTATAAAGTTGAGTAGCTAACTTTTGGTTTGATACTTGCTTTTAAGATTCATTGACTATCTGTCTCTATCGTCATCCAGTCGGCTAATAGGTTCTACAATCATAGGTGTGCCCTTGTTATATTCTCCGCTCTACCAAAGCATTCGCATGATTTTATTCGGTGCGTTAAGCCTATCTAGCTTAGCCGTTAGTGCTGCTATCACCGATGATGACCAACAGATGAGCGAGCCTTTGGCGACTGAAGGAGCTGAACGCGCAGTGGCGGATCTCGATACAGCTAGCGCTAATGATATGGCCGTGACGTCCCTAGAGAAGAGTACCGCTATAAGCTCAGTAACTGCTGTAGATAACAACACTGCGCTAGAAAACGATGATGCACAAATAGCGGCTAACATGGATACAGAGCAGATTGCGGTTGTTAACTCCACTATCGAGGCTAACACTGATACTGATACTGACATTACTGCTACTAATGTTGAAAATTTAAATTTCGACGACGACACTATTCAAGATAGCTTGATGCGCTTGGCAGAATTTTATGAATTAAAACCCGATAGCGATGTGACTAATGTTAACCAGGCGGCCACCAATACTGCCGCAAGCCTAGTCGATAACGGCGTACCTATCGCGGAGCTAGATAACACCTTAGAGACAAAGCAAACCTTGCCCAAGTTAGGGAGTGATTTAAATGTTGTTCCCATTACTGTCGATACTGCGCCGCGCTGTGAAGGTCAATGGGTCTACCCTGATCGCAATCCAAATTACCAGCGGGCAATAAATGAGGCCAATCGCGACGCCAATGCGCCTCTAAACGATCAAGACTCTATATATGCTGAGTCTGATTATGGTTATTATGATAATGTTGATTATGCTGAGTTGTCTGGCAACGTGATTATCGATCAAGGTGAGCAGCATATCGAGGCCCAAAAAGTAGTTTTGGATCTCAGTAGTGGCGTGGCAGCAGCACAAGGGCAAGTGATGTTCACTGACCAAGCGATTGGCAATGCGCCAAACCGCGGTACGGCAACCGAGCGCCCGGCGGCCACTGTTAATGATAAAGTCTCACAAGGTGGTTTGATTGGCGTCGCTGATAGCTTAGCTTATAATACCCAAAACCAGCAGTCGACGGCCCGCGATGTCGCTTTTGCTAGCGTTCCTTTACAAGCGCATGGTTATGCCAAACAGCTTAACCGCCCTAATGAGAGCCAATACAATCTTGATGGCGTGATGTTCACCACTTGCCCGCCCACTGACCGTAAGTGGCAGCTCGAAGCAAAAAATATCGACTTAGATACCGATACTGGCCGCGGCGAAGCTTATAACACCACCTTTAGAGTCGCTGATGTGCCGGTGCTTTATTTACCTTATTTCAACTTTCCTATCGACTCACGCCGTAGCAGTGGCTTTTTATTGCCTAATGCCAGCATCGATAGTGAAAGCGGCTTAGAGATAGATGTTCCTTATTATTTTAATTTAGCGCCTAACTATGATGCCACGCTCAACACCCATCTTTATACCAATCGTAACCCCATGCTCTCAGGAGAGTTTCGTTATCTAACCGAAAATTATGGTGAAGGTATACTCAGCGGCTCCTATTTGCCTAATGATAAAGAGTATGATGGTGAGGATCGTAGCAGTCTGTTTTATGATCACTATTGGTCCTCTAATAGCATTCCGCGCTTGAGCGGTGATGCCAAATACAGCTATGTCTCTGACGCGGACTATCTTAATGATTTTGATACTTTAGGGTTATCTGACAATACGCTCAACCTGCCGCGCCGGGCTCGGCTCAATTATTACAACGACTATATCAATGGTGAGCTCAAAGTTGAAACCTATCAGACTCTCGACGCTTTTACCAATACTGGCGAGCGCTTAGAAGATAAAGATAAACCTTACTCGCGCTTACCACAGCTATCTCTCAACTATCGCCTGCCTTGGTCTGATAATATAAACTTCACAGGGGTTCATGACTCAGCCTACTTTAAAAAGTCGATTGACGATGGCTCTGAGGCCGAAAAAAGCGGCGTTAGAGTTTATAATAAGCTAAGCGCCGCTTATCCTATCGAGGCTGCGTGGGGGTATATCAACCCTAAGCTGAGTTTACAGCACCTATATACTTCCTATGATCAAGACAGCTTAGACGCTAATAATCTCGATGAAGACGATGGTAGCCAGTCCGTATTTGTCCCGCAAGCAAGCATCGATGCTGGTCTGAACTTTTATCAGTCAGGCTCACCTTTTGGCGCTTTTGATGACACCATGGGTGGTTATCAGCTACTGAGTCCGCGGCTCAAATATACCTACTCTCCTTTTGAAGATCAGAACGATATTCCTAACTTCAACACGCGTATCGCTTCTATTAACTATCAGCAGCTCTTCTCGGACAGCTGGTTTTTGGGGTATGATCGTCTGCAAGATTTGCACGCCATTACCCCTGGTATCAATTATCGTTACATCGATGCAACGGGTGTGACACGTTTTGATGGTAGCATTGCAGAGCAGTTTTATTATGATGATGGCCGAGTAACTTTAGAAGATCAGACGCCAGTATTCGACACTGACTCGTCAGGAATGGTTTGGAATACTAGCACTCAGCCTTATAATAACGTTTGGGTCGATGTCAGCGGCGCGCTAAACAGTAGCTATGATCTAAATTACATCACTACTGAGCTACGGTACCAGCCTTCAAGCAATAGCTTATTCAACGTCGGCTTCGTCAAGCGTCAAGAAGATGAAAACACCAACCAGCTTCCTATTTCAGCGCTAACGGCGTCAGCTATCTTTCCAATAAATAGCAACTGGCGAGTACTAGCACAAGGGCAGTATGACTATCGGCGCAACCAAACCCTCGATGCGTTAGTTGGCATAGATTACGAAGATTGCTGCATTGGCTTTGCCGTTTATGGTCGTCGTTATTATAATGATCTAAATATCAACGATAAACCCAATCAAGCTATCATGGCTGAAATTAGGCTCAATGGTTTAGGCAGTGACAGTGGCCGCTTAACTCGCCTATTAGCAGATAAAGTATTAGGGTTTGAGCCGACACAAACGGCTTGGAAAGACTAGCAAACGATCTACCCTATCGCTATTTAAAGTTGGCTTTTTGCCTACCAGTGCATGCCGCTGATCAACCCATAACCGACATGACGACATCAATAAGGATTATCATGAGACTTTTTTCTTTACGCCAGACGAACCGAGCCATACTCATGAGTATGAGCGCCAGTCTGGGTCTTGTACTCGCGTTGAATGCTCAAGCGGCTACTGTTGAACCGACTAATACTCAAAATGCTAGTGCTCAAAGCCAGAATACCAACCGTCTAACCTCTGCTACCAGTACCGATGGCATCATCGCGCTAGTCAATGATAACGCTATTTTAAAAAGCGATTTGATCAATGCTATCATGCAAACCCGAGCAAGAGCGCAAGCGGCAGGCCAGCCTATTGCCAACTCACCGCAGCTACAATCTGAAGTTCTTAACGGCTTGATTCAGCGCGAGTTACAGCTCTCCCTTGCCAATAGACTTGGCTTACAGCCTGACGATGCGGCTATCAATCAGCGTTTGGCGCAGATTGCTCAAGCAGAAGGCGTTAATAGCCTCGCCGGTCTACAACAAAAACTAGATGCCAACCAGCCAGGTCGTTATGCTGCCCTACGAGCGAAGTTGTTTGAAGATGCCGCTATCCAAGCCTTGCAGCAGCGCCAAGTCAGTAGCCGAGTCCGTATCAGCGAGCAGGATGTCGATGCTTTTTTAGCTTCCCCTGAAGCCAAACGTCTTAACCAAAATGAATATCAGACCATTCACGTGCGTGTGCCTTATATTGACGACTACAGCCGGCTGTCAGCCGCTCAGCGCGAGCAGGCGCTTGCCGTAGCAAAGACTCTGCGCACTCGGTTATTAGAGTCTAATGTCGATGTAGAGGCAGCAATGAGCGCCGCGCAAGGTAGCTACCCTATTCCACTACAAGGTGGCGATATGGGCTTTCATAGCGCTGCTGCGCTGCCAACTGAGCTATCAAGCCAGATTACTAAGCTCGACGTTGGTGAAGTGAGCGCGCCTTTGGTCACTCCAGAAGGAATCGATATCGTCAAGCTAGCCGATAAAACCGTCAATAACAAAATGATTGTGCCCCAATGGGATGTTCGACATATCTTGGTCAAAATCGATGAGTTACAGACTGATAGCCTAGCCCAGCAAAAAATCAACGATCTGTATGAGCAGCTGCGTCAAGGTGCGGATTTTGCCAGCTTAGCCTCGACTTATTCTGATGATCCCGGCTCTGCTGGACGCGGCGGCGATTTGAACTGGGTTGGCGAAGGTGAGATGGTTGGAGAATTCGAAGCGGTAATGAAGAACACTACCGTCGGCGACTATTCTGCACCCTTTAGAAGCCAGTTTGGCTGGCACATACTAAAAGTCGATGATAAGCGCCAACAAGATATCAGTAACGAGTATCGTCGTGACCTAGCTCGCCAAGCCCTGTATCAACGCTTAGCACCACAAGCCACAGAAGACTGGTTACAAGAGCTACGAGCAGGCGCCTACATTCAAGTGATTGAATGATAGCGCTTAGATCGCTCACAGACCCTTATACATTTATCTCATTATCTTAAATCTGTAAGTTCTAGTCTGCGCAGTTACAAAGGGTATATGCCAAAGCATATGCCCTTTTTTTATTCTTCACGCAAAAGTCCATTAGACTCTATTCTAATAATGCTCGAATGATGCAATTATTGCTTCCAAGTCACTATTCGTAACTCATTAAAACCTTGTTAAATCTTTATTGATAATAAGAACTAAACAATTATTCTGCCGATACCATCTAAATCCTAATTATTCACGGTTAGAGTGTACTTTGTACTATGACTCTCTACAATTATCTAGCTTAGCTATAGATTAATTATTAATAAAAACAAACACTTAAATACAAAAAGATGTCTTTTGATACCCAAGTATTATTTTCTATTTTTCATGCTATTGGTAAAATCAACATTAAATACAACCGCTTAGGTTTCGCCACGCTATCAGTGATATTAATAACAAAATACTGATAATAAAGGGCGTACTAATACTAGCGGTAACTAATATCAATAGGAGAATCAGTGATAAATACTGGAGACGTACTCATTTGCACAAGTGGAAATCAATTCTATAAAGAAGGCGAGTTATATACCGTCGGCGACTTTGTGAATGATAAATACTTTATTTTATTTACAGGTCATGACGATGAGCATTGGTATGCCACCATCGGTGAGCAAGGTATATATGTCAGTTTTGAGTGTCTAACTGAAGAGTGCAGCGATGCTTGGTTTGCCGTTACTGAAGACAAGAATGATGACTGGCTTAATGCCTATAATACTCTAGACCACGCTTAAAAATAGCCAAACATTATCTATAAAGTTTTAGAAGTATTAAAAGTTAGCAGCGTGTGTAATTAGCAGCATTTTTTATTAATAAGAGCTTCATCGAAAAAACTATAGATAAGAAAAAACCCGAACCTTGGGCAATAGGTTCGGGTTATTGGTATTTCGTTTTATTATTATTCTATCCTTGATGACTTATAATCAGTCCTCTCTAAGCCATTTTACACCGACTCATAACGCTTGAGCTGACTCAAGGCTATGCTATAAGCCTCAACACTGCATCCTTGACTATCCTTGTGTTGATGAGTCTATTATAGGCTGACCTCACCGCGCAAACTAGACGCCAAAAGCCCTATTTTTTGTACGCTTATGCTTACAGAGGATTTGAGTCATTTGTCTATGTCATATGTAAGTATAATATGAAAATACCTATACCGGTTTTGCTGCCTGGTCTTGTTGTGCTTCGTAGTCTTCTTCAGCATGTTGTTGTGAGACTTTTTCTCCCTCTTCTTTACCTTCTTCGATTTTATGATTGGTCTCTTGGATGTCTTCAGCATCAGCTGTAGGAGCGTTTTGTTCCTGCTTACTGGCCTTTTGCGGCTCGTATTGTAAGGTAGTCATCACCGGGAAATGATCGGAGCCAATAGAGGGCATTCGACTGATATCTACTAGCGTAAAGCACGCACTATGGAAGATATGATCTAACGCCCAACGCAAAAAAGGATATTTGACGTGAAAGGTATTGATAAAATAACGCCCAATACGCGGATCAAGCAAGCCTGAAATGCGCTGAAAACGGCGCGTGGTTTTTGACCATGCCACATCATTGAGATCGCCTGCTAATATAGCCGTTTGCTCATGCTCTTTGATGTGTTTGCCGACCATCAGCAGCTCTGCATCACGCGTCGTGGATTTATCTGCTTCAGTAGGGCTTGGCGGCATAGGATGCAGACAATACAGCCAAATCACTCGGCCACTTTGCAGGCGTAACTGACTGTGAATTGAGGGAATATCATCGATAATCAGATACTTAATCTCAGGATCTATCAGCTCAAGCTTTGAGTACAAGTGCATGCCATATAAGTTGTCTAAGGGAACTTTGACCGTATAAGGATAGTCAGGCTCTATCTGCTCAAGCGCTCGCTCCCACTTCTTATCTGTCTCCAACGCGATCAGAATATCGGGGTTTTTGTCGTTTACCAAATCGACTAAATCTTGCTTTTGCTCATTTGGCGTTAATACATTAGACACCATGATTTTGATCTGGTGCTCAGCCAGCTTTGGGTCATCGGTGGCGTTTTGTACTTCTTTTTTCCATAACTGCGTATAAGGAATCACCATTCTAAGCTGATAAACTAAAGTCAGACTCAAGGCCAAAAACAATAGCCACTGACCTATCTGCCACTCAGAGTAGAATAAAATCATCGCCGCCCAAGCGACGACTCCTAACACCATAATCTGGATGCGCGGAAACTCGACTACTCGGACCCACCAATTATCAAGGGGCATCCAGCCCCAAATGGTCACAAAGGTGATAAACCCTGCTAACCATTGCGCGCCGTAATACAGTAAAGAGATATCCATAATATAGCTAACCATGTATTTAGATAAAAGCTAGGCCAAGAGTAAAGTCTGACTCAATAAATATATTTATTATCATTTTTAATTGTCGTACTTAATTTTCAAACTTACTTTTGGCCTTTTATTAAGAAGCCTACTTTAGCATTTCATTAAGCGAATAAACATTATAAAACGTTACTGTTTAGAGCTCATGAATAGTAACGATATAGCAGTAAAAGAAATTTATCGAAAAATCTTGCTTTTTTGTTCTATTCACGGCATTGTTACGGGTTGTCCTTGTCACAAACTATGTCACAAACCATCGTACAAGAGGAAGGCATTTCATGAGTAATTTAACAGTAGGTTTAGTAGGCTGGCGCGGTATGGTCGGCTCAGTGCTGATTGAGCGTATGCGCGAAGAAAAAGACTTCACCGGTATCACCCCGGTGTTTTTTTCAACCAGTAACAGCGGCGGCGATGCGCCAAGCTTTGATGGTATTAGCCCAAGTAAACTCAAAGATGCTCATGATATTAAGTCTTTAGCGGACTGCGATGTGATTATTACCTGCCAAGGCGGCGACTATACCCAAAAAGTGCACCAGCCTCTGCGCGATAGCGGCTGGGAGGGTTATTGGATTGATGCTGCTAGTACTTTACGTATGGATGAAGATAGCATCATTATTTTAGATCCCGTCAATCGTAGTGTGATTGATAACGCTTTAGCTCATGGCAAAAAAGACTTTATTGGTGGTAACTGTACGGTATCGCTTATGCTGATGGCTATCGGTGAGCTGTTCAACAGAGGCTGGGTGGAATGGGTCAGCGCGATGACTTATCAAGCAGCAAGTGGCTCTGGCGCTAACAATATGCGTGAACTTATCAGCGGTATGGGCGTATTACAAGATGCGGTCAAAGCTGAGCTGTCTGATCCTGCCAGTGCAATCTTGGATATCGATAAAAAGATCGCCGAGACTCAGCGCTCAGCCGATTTTCCTCAGCAGTATTTTGGCGTGCCCCTAGCTGGTAGCTTGATTCCTTATATCGATTCGCAAATGGACAATCAGCAATCAAGAGAAGAATGGAAAGGCGGCGTTGAAACCAATAAGATCCTTGGTAATGATGAACAGAGTAATATTCCTATCGATGGTATGTGTGTCCGTATCGGTGCGATGCGCTGTCATGCTCAGGGTCTGACTATCAAGCTCAAAAAAGACATCCCGCTAAGCGAGATTGAAGAGGCGCTTCAAGGTAGCGATAATAAATGGCTAGATGTAGTTGAGGATACTAAGGAAGCTACAGTCGAGCGTTTAACGCCAGTAGCAGTGACAGGTACTTTAACCGTAGCTCTAGGTCGCCTGCGTAAGCTCAATATGGGGCCTGAATATTTAGGTGCATTTACTGTCGGTGACCAGCTGCTATGGGGCGCTGCAGAGCCTTTACGCCGGATGCTAAACATCATTCGTGAGCAAAACAGCTAAGTTTGACTCAAAGCATCGACTATAAAAAGACAGCATATGCTGTCTTTTTTTATGCATATAGCTTCGCGCTAACACCTAATTGATTGGATCTACACTACCCTTGCTCACATCATTGTCTATATCATTACAGCATGAGCAACAATGGCTTCTCTTAAGCGTATAGAGATAACCGTGCGCAAAAAACCGCTAATAATGATATAATTAGCGCCATTTTCATAGCTCAGATAGCGATTATAATATGCAATTTACTTTACATAAAACTGCTAGCGGCGAGACACGCGCCCGCCGCGGTACCGTTCATCTCAATCATGGCGATGTACAAACGCCTGCTTTTATGCCTGTTGGCACTTACGGCACGGTGAAAGGCATGCTGCCTCGTGATATCGAGGCCATTGGCGCCGACATTATCCTTGGCAATACCTTTCATCTTTGGCTGCGCCCGGGTACTGATATCATCGATCAGTTCGGCGGCCTGCATAAATTCATGCACTGGGACAAGCCAATCTTGACCGACTCTGGTGGCTTTCAGGTCTTCAGCCTTGGCGCAATGCGTAAAATCACCGAAGAAGGCGTACATTTTAAGTCGCCTATTGATGGCGCGAAAGTGTTTTTATCACCTGAAAAATCGATGCAGATTCAGTATAGTCTGAATTCCGACATCGTCATGCAGTTCGATGAGTGTACGCCCTATCCGGCCACGCACGCTGAAGCGAAGAAATCTTTGGAGCTCTCCTTGCGTTGGGGGCAGCGCTGTCTTAATGAGCATCAAAACCTTGGCAGTACTAATGCGCTTTTTGGTATCGTGCAAGGCAGTATGTATAGCGACTTACGTCAGCAGTCACTTGAGGGTTTACTTGAGATTGGTTTTGATGGTTATGCTATCGGCGGTCTCTCTGTGGGTGAACCTAAAGAGGAGATGATGGCGGTATTAGATTACCTACCTGATGATATGCCAGCCGATAAGCCGCGCTATCTGATGGGCGTTGGTAAGCCTGAGGATCTAATCGAAGGTGTGCGCCGCGGCGTTGATATGTTTGACTGCGTCATGCCAACCCGTAATGCACGTAATGGTCATTACTTCATCACTGGTGATGCTGATAACACTGGAGTGGTACGCATTCGTAATAGCCAATATCGTACGGATACAGGCCCACTAGATCCTGAATGTGACTGCTACACCTGTCAGAACTTTAGCCGCGCTTATCTTTACCATCTCAATAAATGCAAAGAGATGTTAGGCGCGCAATTAGCAACTATTCATAACCTACGTTATTATCAGCGCTTGATGGCAGGTATTAGAGACGCTATCGAAGCGGATATTTTTGATGAGTTTGTGAGTGAGTTTTATAGCAAGCGCGGGCAACAAGTACCTGAGCTAACGCTGCATTAAGTCATATAGCTGTTGATAAAGGCTCTTATTTCTGTCTCTGTTCATACTAAAAAAGCCAGTCACTCATATGAGTGACTGGCTTTTTTACATTTATCTAATGATAGTCTTAATAAATTTGATCATCAGGTAGCTGCTGCATGGGAATATCAGGGTGTTTTCTTAGATGTAAAACAGCTAAGAGTAAACCGCCCCATATAAGCAGCATGGAGATAATCATAAAAATAATGGCTGAAGTTGACATAATTTATTCCTATTAAAGTGCTCATCTAAGAGCAGTATGATTAGCGTGCATCATCAAGAGCGCGAGCTTTATCATCTTCTTCGTCATGGATACCTTTCATACGAGAGAGTATAAAGGCACCTAAGCCAAATAGTACCACCACGCCCCAACCAAATAGTAATAAAATGGTTGTTGAGTAGCCTTCATAAGGGTTTTGTACTAAATCAACTAATCTCATACCTAGCGCAATGACCAGTACAACAGGCGTAATAACCGTCAGCATAAATACCCAAGCACCGCCTAATTTGACACTAGACACCTGATTGATATGCGCTATTAAACCTGGGATTTTGCGGCGATTAAACCAAGTGACCAAGACAATAGACATGAGTCCACCTGCGACGATACCGATGTTATTAGCAAAATGATCAATCACATCGACCAATACCAATGAGCTACCCGTAGAGAAAGCTGAGATAGATATAACCGCAGATAGACCCACGATTATGGCTACTGCTTTTTTGCGCGACCAGTCAAATTTACTTTGAAACGCAGAGACGGGTACTTCTAGGATACTAATTAATGAGCTAATACCAGCAACCACCAAAGAGCCAAAGAATAAGAAACCGACAAAGTCGCCACTAGCGCCCATAGTAGAGATGATTTTGGGGAAAACAAAGAAGGCTAGTCCAACGCCGCCACTCGCGACTTCAGCAACATCTTGACCGGTTGACATCGCCATAAAGCCAATAGCTGAGAAGATACCGATACCTGCAATAAGCTCAAATGAGGAGTTAGCAAAACCAACCACTAAGCCTGCGCCTGTTAAGTTAGTGTTCTTTTTAAGGTACGAGGCATAAGTCACCATGATACCAAAACCCACTGATAGCGAGAAAAACACATGCCCATAAGCAGCTAGCCAAACACTAGGATCCGCCATTCTGGTCCAGTTTGGTTCAAAAAAGGCATTCAAACCAACCACAGATCCTGGCAAAGTGACGGCTTTGAAAACCATAATACCAAACAGCACAATAAGTAGTGGTAAGCAGATTTTGTTCGCAAGCTCCACGCCTTTTCGGATACCGCCAAACATAATCAATAGCGCTAAAGCCCAGACAATCACTAGACCTGTAAACATCTGCGGTACAAAGACGGAGGTCAGCTCGCCAGTATGCTGTATAAAGTCACTGACAAAGAAGTTAGTGGTATCCTCGCCCCACTTTTGTCCAAACGAGAAGACCATATAACTACCCGCCCAAACAATGACGGCGGCGTAATAGATGGCAATAACAAAAGAGACCAAAGATTGCCACCAACCGACAAACTGACCAGATGGTGAGAATCTCTTATAAGCTCGCGGCGCGGCGGCGCGGTACTTATGGCCAATAATATAATCTAAAAATAATAACGGGATACCGGCGGTTAATAAGGCGATAAGATAAGGCACCATAAATGCCCCACCACCATTATCATAAGCCACATAAGGAAAGCGCCAAATATTCCCTAATCCAACTGCTGAACCGACAGCTGCTAGAATGAATCCAGTACGACTGGACCAATTTTCCCTTTGCTGTGCCATATAACACTCCTAAAATTCACTGGTGTTCTCTTTTAATGCCCTTTAAGTACCTTAAACGGTGCACTTTAGAGCAGCAAGATAATCAAAGAGACTACCAGTCAGCTATTGGTTAAAATAAGTTACTAAAACCTTACTACATATGACTTGAAAGTTTCTGCTAATCGAAAGCAAATGTCAAGCAATGATAAACACAAAAAGCCATAACGTTATGTTATGGCTTTTAATGATAAAGATTATGACGTTTAGACTCGAAATGATAGTACCAACTGTGCTGAGCTAAATTTTAACGGACGACACCGCGTTTACTGTGCTCTAAAGAGTCAATGAGTAGCTGGATTTTTGGCTCTTTGGGTAGCAGCTCATTTTGTAAAACCTCAAGCGCTTGGACAGTGGTCAGACCAGACCTAAAAACGACACGGTAAGCTTGACGTAAGACGTCGATAGTCTGTTTCGACCAGTCTTTTCGGCGCATGCCTTCTATATTTAGACCATGAGCGCCTGCCGGATTGCCCGATACCATAGTAAAAGCCGCCACATCTTTTAGAATAAGGCTCGCTCCACCGACTAAGCTGTAGTCATCAACGCGGCAGAACTGGTGAATACCAGAATTGCCACCAATGATAGTATGATCGCCGATGGTCACGTGTCCGGCAATGCCAACGTTATTTGCTAAGACATTGTGGCTACCAATGGTACAGTCATGAGCAATATGGGTATTGACCATCAGTAAGTTGTGACTGCCAATCTTAGTGATAGTAGCGTCTTGCGCGGTACCGCGGTGCAAGCTACAAGCCTCTCGAATAGTATTATGATCACCAATCTCAAGCCAAGTACGCTCACCGGCATACTTAAGATCTTGCGGATCCTCGCCGATACTAGCGAACTGATAAAACTGATTGTGCTGTCCTATACGTGTCAACTTAGCCACTACCACATGACGATGCAAGATCGTGTGAGCGCCGATAGACACCTCATCACCAACGATACAATACGGTCCTATAACCGCCGTCTCGTCAATAGTTGCGGAAGGTGAGATGAGTGCTGTAGGGTGAATCTGGCTCATAGTACAGGCCTTAGTATCATCTAATTCAATGGAATAATAAAAGTAGTTCGTGCTGATTTGTCGAGGTTATTTCTCTTGGCGAGCAATCATAATCTGAGCGCTGACGGCGAGCTGATGCTCAACGTGAACCGTACAGTCAAACTTATAAATACCTTGCTTTTGCATAGTAATCTTAGAGCGAATGATAAGCTGATCCCCTGGTATTACTTGCCGTTTGAAGCGCACCTTATCTACTCCGGCAAACAGGTAGAGATAGCCATCCTTAGAGGTCAAACCGGCACTGATAAACCCTAAAACACCAGAAACTTGCGCCATACACTCAACCATCAACACCCCTGGCATAATAGGCTCGTCCGGGAAATGACCATTAAAAAACTCTTCGTTGATGGTGACGTTTTTTATACCGGTAATCCACTCCCCTGGTCGACAAGCCGTAATCCGATCGACTAGCATAAAAGGATAACGGTGCGGTAAATAATGCTTCAAATCATGATAAGTCAGCGGTAAGCTCAAACCGTTTGTTGCTAACTTATTGATATCTTCATCCGTTAACTTATCGAAATCAATGGCACTCATAATGGGCTTCCTTGCGGTACTCGCAATCAAAATATAAATTAGAAATATGCTGTTTTAGGGCGTGTTGAACATTCACAAGAAGGCACTGCTGATAGCTGCTAGTTAATCAAAGCTGTGTTCTAGTCGTCGGGAAAATTGCAGGTAATGCAGATGCCTTAGCTTAATTTTTACAACGACTAGGGCGATTTTAGCATCAGCCCTCACTCTAACAACAGGGACAGGACTCTTTTTTGCCGCTTTATTGATAAAAACTGACGTATAGAATGACTATACTTACAATTTTTATCTGCAAATCGTCTAAAAAATAGTCTCTGTCAGTGCCACGGTCGAATGTCCAACACGCCCTAGACAGACATTTTTAAAACAGATCACTTTAAATCAGTTAAATAAAAAATAGTCACATCTAAAACCAGTTGCTTTTTAAATTGGAGACTTTTAAAACAGTTGCTTTGGCTGTTGGCGTAGGGTTGACTACTCAATCATTACCCATTTGACGAAAACGTACTGCCGCGCGTCGCCATTTGGCTGTAGGCATAGCGGCTGTACCCGATGAATAAGAGCCTGAGGTTTTGATCGATTTTGTCACCATAGTCATACCAGATAAAGTGACATCGTCAGCAATCTCAATATGACCGTTGATACCGACAGCGCCGCCCACGATACAGCGCTTACCAAGGCGAGTGCTGCCTGCGATACCAGTATGAGCGGCGATGGCAGAGCCGTCACCAATATGGACGTTATGCGCTATTTGTACTAAATTATCGATAATCACATGATTACCGATAACCGTATCATCAATAGCGCCGCGATCGATACAGGTATTGCTACCTATCCGTACCTGATCGCCAATGACCACACGCCCTAGCTGAGCAATACGCTCCCAGCCACTATCACTCGGATTTTTGGTCGGGGCGAAGCCAAAACCTTCGCTACCTATACTAGCGCCGGCGTGAATTCTCACTTGGTTGCCGATGATACAGTCGTGACCGATAACCACTTGTGACTTAAAGTGACAACGCTCACCAATACTCGTATCAGCTCCAATAACCACATGGGCGTCAAGACAACTGCCTGCGCCTATCTGCGCGCGCGCGCCAACCACACAAAACGGCCCTATGCTGACCCCTTCACCGATGATAGCACTATCAGCAATGCTTGCTGCCGGGTGTATGACGCCAGTCTCAGGCTTTGACTCAAATAACTGAGTACTACTCGCATAAGCCAAATAAGGATTGGCAACGACCAAGGCTATCGTCGGTGCGCGGGCAATCTCAGCATGCAGCTCACTGACTAACACGGCTCCAGTCTCACTAGCGGCAAGATAAGAGAGGTATTTTGGATCCGCCAAAAAGCTGAGCTGGGTGCTAGTAGCGGTAGCCAAACTGCCGACGCCGCTGATTTCAAAATCAAGCTGCTCAGGGCTTAGCGCCGACTTGTTCAGTACAGGTTGGCGCTGCTCAATTTGTGTAATGAGATGCTCAATGGTAGTCATAGTCAGTAACACTGCTAATAGTATAGTAAAACAATATAGTGAAAATAGGCACTAAGCTAAGATAAGCTAACAGTTTAGCTCAGTCATTCGTAATGCTCTATCGCTTAAGAGCTGACGTGTTAGTCAGCTCTCCATCAAGCCGTTATGGCAGCGCATTAAAAGTAAGGTCAATTAAAAGGTACTACCAATTTGGAACTGGACTTTTTCGGTCTCGTCGCCTTCTTTGTCGCCAATAGGTACCGCATAACTGATCGAAATAGGTCCGATAGGCGTATACCAAGTTACGCCAGCACCGGCGCTAAAACGCAGATCATTGTCTTGCGTTAATAATGGAACATCTACAGGATTATCATCTCCATCTACAGGACGCTCACCCGTTACCGGGTCAACGAAGTTGCGATCTTCTCTATCGGTAGTATCAAAGACTTGTCCACCTTCCGCGAATAATACCGGACGTACTTGATCCGCCCAATCGCCTTTGAATGGCATAGGCAAGATAAGCTCAGTACCAAAGCTTGCTAAGGCGTTACCACCGACCTCTTCGTCTCTGATACGATCACGACCAAGAACCGCATCAGAATAAGCTTTCGATCTAGGGCCTAAACTTGAGGACTCATAGCCACGTACAGAGCCATAACCACCAGCGTAGAAATTCTCATAAAAAGGCAAGTCATTGCCATAGCCAAGCTTAGTATAACCGCGCGCAATCACATCTTTATAAATCGGATAGTAGACGTTACCGCGATAAATGGCTTTTTGATAATCGGCATCGCCAAAGCCAATAGTCGCATCGACGCTATGGCTCATGCCCTTCGTGGGAAACACTGGGCGATCTAGCGTGCTGTAGTCCCAGCCTAGGAGTAAATTATAGCTGGTATAGTCATTCTTAAAGGTAGAAGCACCTTCAATAGGCTTACCATTTTCATCTACAATTTCACTAAATGAGCCCCCATTGTCGACAATCTGGTCGACGTTAGACACGCCAAGGAAGCGCCCGCCGCGAACCTCAGTATTATCGATGTTGATACCAGCGCTTATGCGTTTAGTCTCGTCAACAGGATAGCTATAGTTAAGCGTAGCACCATAAGAGTCGGTGACATAGTTACTGACGTTTCTATCATCATATTTGGTCTCACGGTAATAAGCACTAACCCCTTGTGAGACGCCATTTTCAGTGAAGTAAGGATCGGTATATCCTAAGCTATAAGAGTCGCGCGTCTCTGAGCGTGAAAGTGCGGCATTGACGCGGTTACCGGTGCCCATAAAGTTGTTTTGAGTGAGGTCTAACTGGAAAGTTACCCCGCCACTTTGAGAGTAACCAGCGGCAATCGTTGAGCTACCTGAGGGTTGTTCTTCAACGGTATAGTTCACATCGACTTGGTCTGGCTGATTGGGCACCGATTTAACATCAACGTTAACGGTTTTAAAGAAACCGGTGCGCAATAAACGCGTGCGCGATAGCTGGATTTTTTCGTTAGAGGCCAGCGAGCCTTCTAACTGACGCATCTCTCGGCGCAGTACTTCGTCTTGGGTTTTTATGTTGCCGTTGAAATTAATACGGCGCACATAAATAGGTCTTACCGGATCGATATAATAGTCAACATCGACGATCTTGGTGTCGTCATTAATACGCGGTACTGGGCGAATCTGCGCTAGATAATAGCCTTCATTGCCATAACGGTTTTTGAGCGCAGCAGTTGTTGCATCAAGCTTAGCTTGCGAGTACTGCTCATCGGCATTAAAGGTCACAAGCTCGCTTAGGTCATTGACATCGAATTTGGGCTCACCCAAAAAGCTAATATCCCCAAACTGGTATTGGTCGCCTTCGGTTAAGCTGATTTCAATAAAGACGCTTTTTTTATCTTCACTGATATTGAGTATGGCGTTGTCAACGTTAAAGCGCACATAACCATCGTTTTGGTACAGCGCTTTTAGGTTCTCTAAACTTGCGCCTAGCTTTTCTTTGGCGTAGCGATCTGACTTAGAGATGATATTGGCCCATGAGGTTTCTTTTACCGCGAACACATCTTTAATCTCTTCATCACTAAAGTGCTGATTACCAATAATATTAATATCAACTACTTTGGCCGCTTTGCCTTCGATGAAGCGCACGTCAAGCTTGACCCGATTACCATCTAGCAAAGTCTGATCCACTTCGATACTGCTGTTGTAATAGCCTTGAGAGATATACTGCTGCTGCAGCTCATTAGCGACACCTTGTAGCGTCGCTTGCTTGAGTACGTCGCCGACTGATAGGCCAGCGTTTTCTAGGCCTTGCTCTAGCCCTTCTTTGGGAATAAGCTGGTTGCCCTCAAAATTGACTTCGGCAATGACAGGACGTTCAACGACATCAAAAGTCAGCTGACTACCCTCGACACGGCTTTGAATGTTAGCGAAGTTGTCAGTAGCATACAAAGCTTTAATACTAGCCGCTAAGCTGGCATCGGTCACCGTATCACCGACGCTAATGGGCAACACTGGATAAAGACTATCGGGAGTCAGGCGTTGTAATCCGGTGAAACCAATGTCAGTTGCCACAAAATCTGCCGCTTGTGCAGAAACACTCATCATGGCTACCACTAACGGCAACCCAGCCGCGCTCGTAAGTAAAGGCGTACGCATAAATACTATCCGTCAATAAAAAACTTGCTTAAGTTAAGGTAAAAAAGCATATTTTGTCTACCTTATTGAGACTTTGCTTATGGCTCATTAAGATAGAATTAGAACACTTTATATAAAACGCATCATAAAATAAACTAAAAATTACGTTAAATAAAGCTTAGCTACTATGAGTATTGTTTATTGCTATTTGTATAATGTTAGGCACAATCCTGCGCAGGCGTTAGTGTAGCGCATTTGGCTCGATATGTCGCGCCACGTTCGCCTAAAACAGCCGGCTAATATCATTACCAATCGCTAACACCATGAAACCTACTAGCAAGAGTAGACCTATATTTAAGCCTGCGATTTGCACCCCTTCTGGTAGAGGTTTGCCTCGTATAAGCTCAATAGTGTAGTAAACAATATGACCGCCATCCAATATCGGAATGGGTAATAAGTTCAATACGGCAAGACTAAGACTTATCAAGGCGGCAGTAGATAGTACCATCTCCCAGCTGATATCGAAGCTTTGCTTAGCGACTTTGGCAATAGTAATGGGGCCAGATAAGTTATCTAACCCTATCATACCTGAGAGCATCTTCCCCATTGAGCTGACCGTCATTACCGCTAACTGTTCGGTTTTCTCAAATGACTTCATCAGTGATTCACCAGGACCATAGACGACGGTATTTTTATAAGCATCAGGGATGACAATATCAGTCTGAGCGACCATCGCGCCAATCTGCCCATAGCGATTGCCTAAATTGTCTTTTTTGCCTTGTGGCATAATCTGTAACTGCAGCGGCTCGCCATCACGAAGCACGGTGAAAGTGAGTAATACCTCTGGGCTATCACGGATAATACGTGTGGCACTAATCCAATCATTAATAGGGGTATCATCGATAGCGGTAATTTCATCACCGACCTGCATACCCTGTAAACTTGCCGCACCATCAGCAGTCAAATCGCCAATAATAGGCTCAATAGTTGGCTGCCACGGTAGCGTGCCAAAGCTTGTCAGCGCGTCTTTGCCTTGCGCCTGCCCTTGCATAAAATTAGTCACCGGCGCTTGGTAAGTGGTTCGCTGAGCGCTTGCCGCCTCTGCCACTTGTGATTGTAAGGTAACGCTCACATTATCGGTCTCACCCATGCGACTTGCTAAGCGATAGTTGATGTTCTCCCAAGTCTGCACTTCATGACCGTCGATAGCGACAATCTTCTCACCCTCTGGCAGCTGCGCCATAGCGGCTGGTGTGTCGGGCAGTACCTCACCGATAGTAGTCGCTAGCTGCTCTGAGGGCGTCATAAATAACACCCAAAATAAAGCAATGGCGATAATGAAGTTCATGATGGGGCCAGCGGCGACGATAGCTATTTTTTTTAAAGGATGCTGACGATTAAAGGCTAAGTGCTGCTCATGTTCAGCCACCTCACCTTCACGCTCATCAAGCATCTTGACATAGCCGCCAAGCGGCAAAGCAGATACTCGGTAGTCTATACCGCTGCGCTTACTGGTCCAGCCTGCAAGCTTAGGACCAAAGCCAATAGAATAAGTTAACACCTTGACGCCGCATAAACGCGCAACGATATAATGCCCCCACTCGTGCAAAGCAATCAGAGGTCCTAGTACAAATATAGCGGCAAGCAGCGTTAATATAAAAGTCATGGATATCTCAAATTAGGTATAGATTTAAGCGACCTCAAACCATCTGTCCCGCTATCTGGCCCGCCATTTGGCCAATAAGCGTCTGTGTGTAGCGGCGTGCGGCGTCATCAATAGCTAAGATATCATCGATACTAGCATCAGCAGTTAAGCTGGCTACTTTGACTTGGCTCAGCGCTTGCTCATTGATATCCGCTATATCAGTTAAGCGTATCCGCTCTGCTAAAAATGCCTCGACCGCAATCTCATTAGCCGCATTCAACACAATAGTCGCCTGAGTGCCCGCCTGCATCGCTTGCCGTGCTAAGCGCAGACAAGCAAATTTCTGCAAATCTGGAGCAATAAACTCTAAAGCACTTAGCGCAAATAAATCTAACGGCTGTGAGCCGCTGTCGATACGCTCAGGATAGCTTAGCGCATGGGCAATGGGCGTCTTCATATCGGGACTACCCAGCTGAGCCAAATAGCTACCATCGTTATATTCTACCATTGAGTGAATGATACTTTGCGGATGAATCACTACGTTTATCTTATCTTCTGGTAAATCAAACAAATGACAGGCTTCAATCAGCTCCAAGCCTTTATTCATCATCGTCGCTGAATCGACAGATATCTTCTGCCCCATGGACCAGTTAGGATGCTTTACTGCTTCAGCGACCCCAGCTTGCTGCATATGCGCGAATGAATGCTGCAAAAAAGGTCCGCCAGAAGCCGTCAGCCAAAGCTTATGCACCCCATAAGAGGATTTGTGAATCTGCGTATTATCTTGCTGAATAGACGGCGGCAAACATTGAAATATGGCATTGTGCTCAGAATCAATCGGTAATAAAGTTGCGCCATGAGTCTTAACCAGTGAGATCATCACTTGCCCGGCCATGACTAGCGCTTCTTTATTGGCTAATAAGATACGCTTACCGGCGCGCGCGGCTTTAAGCGTCGAGGACAACCCTGCCGCGCCAACGATAGCCGCTACCACCGTATCTACTTCACCGTCAGACGCGATATCATCAAGACCGGCAGGACCACCAATAACCTCGGAGTCTAAGCCTGCCTGCGCAAGCTTGGCGGCAAAGTCATCGACCTTATCTACAGGCACACAAACGCGCGCAGGGTTGAACTGCTGGCACAGCTGCAATAGCTTATCTAAACGCTGATGACCTGATAAGGCATAGACATCAAAGTTGTCACTATGCGCTGCTAAAATAGCTAAGGTGCTATCGCCGATGGAGCCCGTCGCGCCAAGTACAGCGATGCGTTGTCTGTTAGTCATAAGCTTAAGGGCCTATAGTGTTATCAATAATAGATGAAGAATAAAGAGACTTAATCAGCCTACAAGCAGACCAAGCTGCTGTAGACCTAAGAATCCTAAAGCAAATATAGGGGTGGCCGAGAGCAATGAGTCAATACGATCTAGCACGCCGCCGTGTCCTGGTAGGATAGTTCCTGAGTCCTTAACTTTAGCGCGGCGCTTGAGCATCGACTCAAACAGATCGCCTAACACCGATATCAAAATAGTCACCACAGATAAAGCGGCAAAAGACAGCAGTGCAGTACCGGACAATTGCAGCATAAAGACGCTAATACCGATAACGACTAATAAACCGGTAACGACTCCGCCTGCCAGTCCTTCCATGCTCTTATTGGGCGAGACATTTGGCGCCATTTTACGTTTGCCAAGCTTACGGCCAACGAAATAAGCCCCGCTATCAGCGCACCAGACCAATAAGAACACATACATCAGCCACCAAGGCGACTGCTGCCACAAAAAGAACATAGCAGTAATGGAGGCAACCAGTATCACCATTCCCATGGCTGACAGTCTGCGGCCATACCAGCTGGTATGAGTCGGAAACTTACTCACCCAAGATAAAGCCATCAGCCATATGATTAAAGAAGCTATCCACCATAATACCCAGGTCATCGGAAATACGAGCGAGATGAGCGTCAGCGCCAAAACAATTAACACAAAAATCGTCGGCTGACGCCATTTTGGCATGAGCTTAGTCCATTCATGGGCTGCAATCGTCACACCAATAGCCAGTAGAGGCGCAAAAAATATAGGGGTTTGGCTTGCAAATAGCGCAATACCTACAATGATAATTAAGACGACTGCTGTTCTAATCCGTTGCCACATACCAATCAAGCCTTATACTCATAGTTGACAGAACTTCAGGGGGTATAGGGTATCTGAGAGTTGACAGACACTTATAACGTTCTCACTCACTCTTTTTGTACTATTCGCTAATTAGTCGTTGTACTAGCGACTTGCTCACTAGTCTTGCCAAAGCGGCGCTGACGCTGACTAAACTCCTTTAGCATACCATCAAGCTCTTCTGCGCTAAAATTCGGCCATAATGTTTGCGTAAAAAACAGCTCAGCATAAGCGGATTGCCATAATAAAAAGTTCGATAAGCGGTACTCTCCGCCCGTACGAATCAGCATATCGACCGCAGGCTCATCTGCTAGCTGTACATATGCGCCTAATTTTTCTTTGGTTATCTCTTCCACCACCAACTGTCCTGTTTGGACTTGCGCGGCGAGCTGTTTTGCAGCATGGGCAATATCCCACTGACCACCATAACTAATAGCAATCACCAATCTCATAGCATCATAGTGGGCAGTCTGAGCCTCTGCATCGGCCATCTGCGCTTGTAAATCGTCAGACAACTGGCTACGATCACCAATAAAGCGTAGCTGGATTTGATACTTCTGCATAAGTGGCAGCTGCTCACTAATAGTCACCGATAATAAGTGCATGAGTAATGCCACCTCGCTCGGTGGTCGCTGCCAATTTTCACTAGAAAAAGCAAATACCGTCAGTACTTCAATGCCTACTTCGCGGCAGTACTCCACTACAGGGTCCAGCGCGTCTTTACCTTTTATATGGCCTTCGCCTTTGCCTAATTCGTGTTGTTTGCCATAACGATTGTTGCCATCCATAATAATAGCAATATGTCTGGGCTTTAGGTCTATGTCAGTTTCTGTAAGCATTCTTTAGCCATCTTAGTAGTAATAAATTCTTAGCCATAAAAGCTAACTAATAAAAAACTGGCGTCTCGACAATACCACTTGCAAGAGGCCAGTTCTTCATTGACATTCAGGTTTCGACTTTGCGTTGAATCTAGCAAGCCACTTATACTTCCATCAAATCGCTTTCTTTTGTGCTTAAACGCTTATCAATGGTGTCGATATATTTGTCAGTGATTTTTTGAATATCATCATTAGCGCGGCGCTCATCGTCCTCTGAGATCTCTTTTTCTTTGGCTAGATCTTTGATGTCATTCATCATATCACGGCGAATATTACGAATAGAGACGCGGCTGCTTTCCGCTTCACTACGAGCGAGTTTTTGCATATCGCGGCGAGTCTCTTCGGTCAGTGCCGGCATAGGCACACGAATCACATCGGCGCTCATTGGGTTAAGACCCAAATCAGCTTCGCGAATGGCTTTATCTACTGCTTGTACCATAGTGCGATCAAACGGCTGCACCAGTAAGGTGCGTGAGTCTTCAACGTTAACGCTAGCGACTTGGTTCAATGGCGTGTCGGCACCGTAGTAGCTGACCATGATCCCTGATAGCATGCCAGGATGGGCACGGCCAGTACGCACTTTACTAAAAGTATTATCAAGCGCCTCTAGCGTTTTTTTCATGCGCTCTTCGCCGTCTTGTTTGATTTCTTTAATCATCATATTTCCTTAATTTATCTATACGACAATAGTCATAGTTGCTTATTTTGAAGAGATACGGTTATAAATCGTGGACTGCCGATTTATGACTAGTGATAAACACGAGTGCCTTCATTTTCGCCCATAACGACATTCAATAACGCGTTAGGCTTAGTCATATCGAATACTTGTAGCGGTACATTGTGCTCACGGCATAGGGCAATAGCGGTCAGATCCATGACGCCAAGCTTTTGCTCGAGCACCTCATCAAAAGTGAGGCCATCGTACTTGGTCGCATCGCTATGCAGACTTGGGTCCTTATCATAAACTCCATCAACCTTAGTCGCTTTTAAGATCAGACCAGCTTCAATCTCAATACCGCGCAGGCAAGCAGCGGTATCTGTGGTGAAGAAAGGATTACCGGTACCGGCAACAAAGATACAAACCTCGCCGTTTTTGAGATAACGAATGGCATTACGGCTGCTATAGCTCTCAGTGACTTCGCCAATAGGTAAGGCTGACATCAAGCGCGTTTTGATATTGCGGCGCTCAAGTGCATCACGCATCGCAAGGCCATTCATAACAGTCGCCAGCATCCCCATCTGATCGCCTGTGACTCGGCCTACCAGACCCTCTTGTTGTAATTGGGCGCCGCGATATAAGTTACCACCACCGACGACGATACCGACTTGCACCCCAAGGCCACGTAGATGAGCGATAGACAGACTCATCTTATCGAGCACCTCAGTATCAATACCCATGTCTTTGCCGCCCGCTAAGGCCTCGCCTGATAGTTTAAGCAAGATACGCGAAAAACGGGGATTTTTATCAGACATAAGAGCACCTTTTTATCATTAAATATTATCGTTAAATTACTATCAAAACTGTCATCAAGTCGCTGATAGCTTGATCAGCACAGCAAATCAGGCTAAATTGCGCTAATTGTAGCAAAAACTATCCCTTATTGGGCAATTTTCATTCACTGCTTTTGTCATTATGCCTGACGGATATACGCTTTTATTGAGCCTTAACCTCAATCTTAACCTTGAAAGCTTGCAAACAAATCGTATTCGCTAGCGTCATCGATAGTCACTGTTAAAAACTGGCCAACTTTTACCGTAGCGTCAATATTGTCGACATAGACATGACCGTCAATCTCTGGCGCGTCCGCGTAACTGCGGCAGATAGCGATATTCTCTTCCACATCAATCTCATCAACTAATACTTGTAGCGTCTTACCGATTCTCTCTTGTAGCTTTTGCGCGGAGATCTCTTGTTGGAGCGCCATAAAGCGCTCATAACGCTCCTGCTTCACCGCTTCGGGAACGGGATTTGGCAAGTCATTGGCGACAGCGCCTTCGACTTCTGAATAAGTAAACGCTCCGACTCGGTCTAGACGGGCTTCTACTAGCCAGTCGAGTAGGCACTGAAAGTCCTCTTCGGTCTCACCGGGGAAGCCGACCACAAAGGTTGAGCGAATGACAATCTCAGGGCAAATCTCACGCCACGCTTTGATACGCGCCAAGGTGTTTTCGCTATGCGCGGGGCGTTTCATGGCTTTGAGGATTTTATGACTGGCATGTTGGAATGGGATATCCAGATATGGCAGCAGCTTACCCTCGCCCATTAGCTCAACCACTTTATCGACATGCGGATACGGATAGACATAATGCAGGCGCACCCATATGCCTAATTGATTAAGCGCTTGGCACATATCATAAAATTTGGATTTGAGCGGCATACCGTTCCAAAAGCTGGTCTTATATTTAAGATCTAAGCCATAAGCTGAGGTATCTTGCGAGATGATAAGTAGCTCTTTGACGCCAGCATTTTTTAGCGCTACCGCTTCATTCATCACCTGATCTATGGAGCGCGAGACTAAATCGCCGCGCAGGCTTGGAATAATACAAAAGGTGCAGCGGTGGTTGCATCCTTCAGATATCTTTAGATAAGCATAATGGCTTGGCGTCAGCTTGATGCCTGCCTCGTCGATCAGATCGATTTTGGGATTGTAGTCTTTATCTTGCTCTTTAGTAGGGCGCGGCACATGCTGGGCAACAGCAGTAATGACCTCGTCATAAGCATGCGCGCCGGTCACTGACAATACGGCTGGGTGCATAGTACGGATTTTATCCGCTTCTTTGCCCAAGCAGCCGGTGACGATCACTTTGCCATTTTTACTGATGGCTTCACCGATAGCGTCGAGCGACTCTTGTACTGCCGACTCGATAAAACCGCAGGTATTGACGACGACTAAATCTGCGCCGTCGTAATCACCGGCTACTTGATAGCCATCGCGGCTCAGCTCAGTGATAATGCGCTCGCTGTCTACCAAAGCTTTTGGGCAGCCAAGCGACACAAAACCGATTTTGGGCGCAGTGACAGGCGAGCTTGCATGAGCTTGAGCGCTGCTGCTACTTTGTTCGATACTACGGTTTTGGTTATGATTGGCTTTATGATGATACGCTTGAGTAGTGCTGGAGGCTTGCTCAGGACTCTCGCTACTCGGTACTTGCGCAGGATTGAATACTGTCGCGGTGTTTTTTAGCGCGGCATTAGCTGGCGATGGCGCTACCGAATCGGCTAAAATAGTATCATCTGATGGCATAGAATTTTTGGACATAGCTGACCTTGCTTGAGATAAAATGGCTGAGCGCATTGTACGTTTTTTTTGTGATAACTGCTAGTTTTGCCGTGCTATGCTGTTGATTTATGGTTAAATGTTATTGATTTAATACATCATCTCTATGAACCATGCCCCCTTTTACTCTATAGGCTTTTTTATGAGCAGCCATTCGCTAGCCTCTGCTACTACGCCCGACTTAGCTTTTATCTCCCAGCAACTATTCACCGCCATCTTATGGGTTGATGACTCCTTAGTTATCGAGTGGATCAATGCGCAAGTAGAGCAGCTACTGGCTATTAGCCGCGGTAGACTGTTAGGGCAATCTATACTCAAATTACTCGCACCCGAAGAGTTAGAGCATATAGCGACAAACCTGTCTATAACGACAGATGATGCTCCAACCGGCCTACTGACTGAGCGTTTTTATCAAGCGCAGCAGTATCAGCAGCCCTTTGTCACTCATGATCATATAATAGATTTTTCTTCTGATAGCCGTGATGTCCTACTCATAGACTATAGCGTAACGCCGGTTGTGTATCAGGAAAGACCCTATTTCATCGTTGAGATGTGGGGTAAAGATCGGCAAAGCCGCATCACGGAAGACCAGCGCCAACAGCAGCAATACGAAGTCGCTCGGCAAATGCTGCGCTCGGTGGCTCACGAAGTCAAAAACCCACTTGCCGGTATTCGCGGAGCCGCGCAGCTACTCGTGCGCCAGTTCAATAAAATCCAAAAGCTAGACGGCGACCCCAATGCTCTCTCGCTAAGCTCAAACGACAAAGCCACCACCGCTACGTCTAATATACTATTAGATAAAAGTATGCTTAAAGACAAGCTTCATGGGTATACTGATATCATCATCTCCGAGACCGATCGCTTAACGCAGCTCATCGGTCAGCTGCTAGGGTCCAACCAGCCTGCGCATTGGCAACTCATTAACATCCATCAGCCACTAGAGCATGTCTTGGCCTTAGTCCTTAGTCAGTATCCTAAAGTGACTATAAAGCGTGATTATGACTTATCTCTGCCAGAGCTTACAGCTGACAAAGACCAGCTGATTCAGGTATTTTTAAACTTACTTAATAATGCTTGTGAGTCGATGACCGAATTTGCGCAGTTGCAAGTCGATGCAAACTATCAGCCGCAGTTAGCCATTCAAACACGTATTGCATTTCAGCACACTATCGGGCAGCAGCAGCACAAACAAGTACTACAGCTCTCTATCACTGATAACGGCGGCGGTATAGAATCAAGCTTGCTCGGACAAATATTCTTCCCGATGGTGACGAGCCGCGCGGCGGGTACGGGGCTTGGCTTGTCGATTGTACAAGATATTCTCAGCCGGCATCATGGTATGATTGAAGTGCACTCTAAACAACATAAGAGTGGCAATTCAACTTGCTTTACACTGTACTTGCCGTTTACTCAGCCACTGCACTCACTTAATGCTGTCAGTTATAAATAATCCCTACTGCTAATAATGACAATAACGATGAGTTAATAACACTATGACCACTCTTGCTACTCTATGGCTTATCGATGACGATGCCGCACTACGCTTGGTATTGGCCGACACTTTTACCGAAGCTGATCTGACGGTGATTAGCTTTACACAAGCGCAAGCGGCCTGGACGCGCCTCAATGATATTTTACAAAAGCGCGAGCCTGCATCGCAGCTCCCTGATGTTATCTTGACTGACATTCGTATGCCGATGATGGATGGCCTGTCATTCAGCGATTGGGTGCATAAGCACTTCCCTGAACTGCCTATCGTCATTATGACTGCACATTCCGATCTGACGTCAGCCATCAATAGCTATCAGGCAGGCGCGTTTGATTATCTAGCCAAGCCCTTCGATTTGGATGAGGCTGTCGCGATCATTTATAAAGCGCTCAATCATCAGCCAGATAGTGACACTCATCAAGACCGCTTAATGGATCAAAGCCGCACGGCGATAAATAAAGAACCTATAGCATCAGACTCTACTCAGAATGCAGACAACCAGCAAAATACTAAAACTGCTAGCGATGTTAAGAAGCCTGCCTCTACACCAAGCGATAACACCAATCCGAGTGGTATTATCGGGCAGTCGCAAGCCATGCAGACCGTGTTTCGCGCGATTGGCCGTTTGGCTCATTCGCCGATTACTGTACTGATCACCGGTGAGTCAGGTACAGGTAAAGAGCTAGTGGCAAGCGCCCTACATCAGCACTCGCCGCGCGCCAAGCATTCCTTTATCGCGCTAAATATGGCAGCGATTCCGCATGACTTAATTGAGTCTGAACTATTTGGCCATGAAAAAGGCGCTTTTACTGGCGCGACGACGCAGCGCCAAGGCCGCTTTGAGCAAGCTGATGGCGGTACGCTGTTCTTAGATGAAATCGGTGATATGCCGTTTAGTACGCAAACGCGGCTACTGCGTGTGCTCGCGAATGGCGAGTTTTATCGGGTCGGTGGTCAGCAGCCTGTTAAAGTTGATGTGCGTATCATCGCTGCCACCCATCAAAACCTAGAGCAGCTCGTCCAGCAAGGCAAATTTCGCGAAGACTTATTTTATCGCCTCAACGTCATCCGTCTACCGCTGCCGCCTTTGCGAGCCCGCCGAGAAGACATCCCGGCCTTAGCCAGTCATTTTATGCAGCAAGCAGGCAAGCAGATGAACACCGCCGTCAAACAGTTAAGTCCTGATGCTCTGCGTAGTATGCAATCCTTTGACTGGCGCGGTAATGTACGCCAGTTAGAGAACGTTTGTCTTTGGCTGACAGTGATGGCGGCTGGGGATACGGTGCTTACCCAAGATCTGCCTCCTGAACTGCTTGCCGATAATGCTGCGGACTCATTAAGTAATAATAACGCTCAGGCCGCTCTTGCTACTCAAGCAATTCCATCCGCGCAAACCTCGAATAGTACCTTGCCTATCCATTCGCATACTTCTACAGCGATTACTGAAACTTCGATAAGTTGGCAGCAAGCGCTAGCAGACTGGGCTAAACAGTCTTTGCAAGCGGGTGAAACGGACATCCTACAGTTAGCGACCCCAGAGTTTGAGCGTGTACTGTTGAGAGAAGCGCTTAGCCATAGCGGCGGGCGCAAGCTAGCTGCGGCTCAGCTATTGGGTTGGGGCCGTAATACGTTGACACGCAAGCTAACATTGCTTGATGTATCGTCGAGCAAGCCTACTACAGAGGAGTAGCCAAGTCTTTGATTAGCTTGCTTTTCCTATAAAAGGAGTACAGATTTTCATTTAATCTGCAAAAAAATTAAATTAATTTGCAAAAAGGGGTTGCCAAAACTGCGAAACTCTATATAATAGCCAACCACTGAGACGCACTACCGAATCAGTTATCTGTCTGTTAGACGTTTGAATTTAAGCGCTGACGATGATAGAGTGACGATAATGGGGCTGTGGCGGAATTGGTAGACGCACCAGATTTAGGTTCTGGCGCCGCAAGGTGTGAGAGTTCGAGTCTCTCCAGCCCCACCATTTTCGGTTAGTACATCTTAGACCAAATATCAAAGCCTGCTTTTTAGCAGGCTTTTTTGTGTTTGTACGTTTATTTTATAATTGTAAGTCCTTCAAAACTGCTTTCATGCTTAGATATCTCTCACTGGTTCGTTTCGCCAAAGCCTTATCCAAAATATCTTGATAATGACTATATTGAAAAGGCAAATTAGGTATCGGCTGCTGACAATGCTGAATCGCCCAGTCTCGCCATGGCTGCGTAGTTGACGACTCAATAGCATAAGGCCTGTCGCCCGCCAAAACCTCATACATCATAATCCCAAACGCATAGATATCACTTTGCACCGTACTGCTCTGCCCTTGCCATAGCTCTGGCGCAAGATAAGCTGGCGTACCCGCGCTGTTTTTAACTTGTAGCTTGTTTTTAGAACTATTTGCAATTGGCCTCGCTAAAGCAAAGTCCGTTAATAGTAAGTTCTGCTCTTTATCCATTAAAATATTACTAGGCTTAATATCGTTATGCAGCCACTCTTTATCATGTAGAGACTTTATAAGCGCTGCCGCTTTGACGATAATTAAGTGCTTTTGTGCAAGGGTTAGTGGCTGCTTGAGATGTTGCGCCAAACTGCCTTGCGTGTAATAAGGTATAGCTAGCCAAGTGAATGACTGCTCTTGTCCAAGTATATTTAAGCGCAAAGTGCCGTAAGCAAGAACGGGCGGCGCGGTAGTGTTTTTTTGAGCGGCTTTATTGCTACTTTGCAAACGGTTTACTACTTTCAGCACCTTTATTTCATGATTCAATGATGCTGCATCTAAAGAGCTATCAGGGCTCAGTTGCCATTTTATCATCACCTGACCAAACTGAGCGTGAATAGCGCGGCTTAAGCCTTGATAGGTTTTTGCAGTGTCGTTTGGTTGGCTCAGCCGTTGATGCACGATATTAAGATAGCCTAGTTGCATAAGCGTATGAGTTATCGTAGGTAAGAGCTTATCAGCTTGCAGTTGCAGCTCTTGTTTTTTTGACCCATGACTTTCTTCATCTTTCATAGTAAAGTAAAGCCCTTATGTGGCTATAGTAGACCTGATTAAAAGTGTTATGCGTTTGATTGACCAGCAAGACTGATAAAATTTTCTGGCGTGCCGTGCCTACGCAGACAAGGCTGCAATAATTCATAGCAGCCTTGCCATAACATTTTCATAGTGAACTGACTATATTATCTGCATTAAATTTAACCCAAACGATTAGAATAGATATGTCCGAATCCAAGCCGAACGATCACTACGCCCTACCCGCACCGTTACTGACATTGCTAGAGCAATACTTACAAGAGCGCGTCACGCCAACCATTCAAATCGACCCCGAACAATTGGCTTATCGCTGGGTCGGTGGTCGCAGTGGTCATCTTGAACCCTTAGCAGTAAATCTGTTTTTAAGCTTAGATGACTTACAAGGTATTGAGACCCAAAAAACAAAACTGGTTCAAAACACGCGTCAATTCTTAAAAGGCTTTCCGGCCAATCACGTACTGATGACCGGAACTCGCGGCGCAGGTAAATCATCGCTAATACGCGCTCTACTGCAAGAATATCATAGCGAAGGGTTACGCATTATCGAGATTGCCCGTGATGATCTACAAGTGCTCGATAAAATTCGCGCTGCTATCAATGCACTGCCTGCTGACACTCAGTGCCGCTATGTCGTGTACTGTGATGATTTGGCCTTTAACGGGCAAGATGAGAGTTATCGGGCGCTGAAAAGCGTGCTTGATGGCGCGCTTGACTCTGAGCAGGACAAGCTTTTAGTATATGCAACCAGTAACCGCCGCCATCTATTACCGCAATTGATGAAGGATAATATTAGTATTTATGATGGACAGACCGATGAGGTTAACCCTTATGAGACTATAGATGAGACCGTGTCTTTATCGGATCGTTTTGGTCTTTGGTTATCCTTTCATCCGATGGATCAACATACTTACCTTCAAATTGTGCAGCATTATCTGCAATTAGAGCAAGCGAAAATATCGGGTGCTTTAGAAACTCATTCAGAAAATCATAGTGAGGCTAAAACGACTACGATTGGCAAAGAAGAGCCGCCTCTAGCTGACGATATCAGAGCCGCGGCTTTACGCTGGGCATCAGAGCGCGGCGGCCGATCAGGGCGAGTTGCTTATCAGTTTAGTCGCTACTTTAGCGGCAAAGCGCAATTGGCTGCGGCTGATAGTGACCCTTAATAGAGTAAAATAATTTTAATCTTAGCTAAAGTTAACATGGAATGGAAAAGCTACTTTTATAAACGCATTCTTATAGTCTTACTTTATTTGCGTAGGCTGTGGCTTTAGCCCTGAGAAACGTTGAAAAATTGCACTGCAACTTTAGTTTCGCAAGAGAAATTCTTTAAATAGAATTTCTTTAAGAGACCTTACAAAGTTACAATGCTGAGCTAAAGCCAATGCTGGGCTAAAGCCACAGCCTACACTACCTCGTTCTGAATAAAGATTAGTCTCTATCAAGCACTGAACCTAAATACTGAACGCTGGATTTGGCAGTGTGCTCACTACCTTTGTTAGTAGTAATTGGTTCGCCTTCGACCGTATATTGCGCAAAGTCCTCAGCTAACCATAACTGATTTTGATAATACCTTTGCGCTTCTAAACGAATATGACTCATATTAGCAGTAGTGCTATTAGGCTTATCAAAGTTTTGATAACGGGCGCTAAAATGGGTCAAGATTAAATGTTGTAGACCGCTATCCTTTGCAAATTGTGCCACTTGCTGAGCGCTACTGTGCATGGGATCGAAGCCTGCGTTGCCCATATTGCCAGAGTTTTTGGCTAAAATACGTACTTTTACCGCATTAGTATAAGTCGCTTCGTGGACGAGTAGATCCGTGTTTTTGACAGCGGCACTTAATAGCTCTGGACTGTCGTTATCCCCTGCCACCACTATTCGTGTGCGCCGCTGATTATTATGGACATAATCAGCTGATGCCAACTGTCGTCCGTCTTCTAAAATGACATCATGGCCTTGCTGTAACTGACCCCATAAAGGGCTAGCGGGAATACCTGCTGCTTTGAGCTTATCTGTATTTAGCACCCGCTGATGAATCGTTTGCGTCACCCCAAAAGCATGCGAAGCCACCCGGTGCGACAGTTTCGTGATATCAATCTCGAGCTGTTGCTGATTGTCTAAAGCCAGAGAGATTTTAGCTCCATCATCAGACAGAACCTCTTCTATCGCTATAAAGTCGATCGCAAAAGGAAAGTGTAGCTCAGTAGTTGATTTTACCGCGTCAAGAAAGTCGTGAATGGCTTTTGGCGCAATAATGGTTAAGGGCGCAGTGCGTCCTGACATTGCGGCACTTGCAAGCAAACCTGGCAGGCCATAACAGTGGTCGCCATGCACGTGCGTGATACAGATAACCGTCAGCTGATGCAAAGACAGCTTAGTCTGAAGCAGTTGCTGCTGCGTGCCCTCGCCGCAATCGATAAGTAGCCAAGGTCGTAATTTTTTGCGGGATTGGTTTTGACTAGATAAATAAGGATTTAGGCATTCGATAGCGAGCGCGGTGACATTACGCTGTTTAGTTGGTACGCCTGCCGAAGTGCCCAAAAAGGTCAGTTGTAGCATAGCTCGCTGCTTACTCCTTAGAGTCCAAAAAACTAGGGAAGCTCACAGATAAAAGTGCGCTTTCCTTCAATTATTTGTCCGCCACTAGCATAACACTCGTTTGCCATATTAGACTCATATGACTTCCAGCCACCATAAAAACTAGCAATGCAAAGCAGCGCGACAAGGAGCTTTTGGCCCCAAGACTTGAGCGAGATCGGTTGTTGCTCGATGATTTCTTCCTCAAAAGGCTCGTCAGTTACTTTATTTAGCTCTTTCATTATCCTACCTTTTTGAAGCGTTTAATTGTATTCGCTAGCCATTATAACCAAAAAGCGCATCATCAACGAATTGAATGACACGCTTTTGGCTTCTACCTAAAAATCTATTTTACGAGTTTAACCGCTTAGAAGTTAAGACGACCGCCCTTCTCTTCACTACGTTTAAAGGCCGGACGCTCTTCACTGCGTTTAAGCCAGTTTAAGATGTTGGCATATTTTTTTCTATTTAAACCTTCACCCGCATTGGCCCCTAACACTGCTAGATGCATCTGAATATCTGCCGCACTGAATTCAGCACCCGCAAACCACTGATTGTCTTCTAAGTGCTTCTCCATCATCGCAAATATCGGATCTAAGCTTGATTTGACCATGTTCTTTTCGATTTGTGCTTGAATCTTTTTGCTGACCGGTTTGATGAGCATCGGCGATTGCTGCACTACTTTGGTAAATACCAAACGCATCACTAACGGCGGCATGACTGACGCTTCTGCAAAGTGTAGCCAAAAGGTATAATTCTCCCAAGCCGCTTCGTTATCGTCACTAGGCTTAAACTGCTGCTCCTTGTCATAGTGCTTGAGTAGATATTCGATAATAAAGCCTGACTCTATCAGCGTCCGTCCATCCGCTTCTAATATAGGCGCATGACCTAGCGGGTGCACCTCTTTTAGACTATCAGGGGCACGGTAGGCTTTGGTACGATTATAACAAGTCAGCTGATAATCAGCCCCCAACTCCTCTAATAACCATAAAATACGAAAAGAGCGCGAGTTTTCTAAATGATGAAGATGCAACATAAATTCTCCTAATAATATTTTGATAAATTGGGCTAGCTGATAAATAGTGAGTGATAAATATAAAAATCAATACTTTAAGATTTTGCTACTTTAATATCATCATATCTCAGTCAAACCGCCATTAATACCAGCAAAGCCCATTACAGTTACCAAAAATAATATCTAACCGGTCAAAATTTTGCCGCATTAGGGTCTATCTATAAATACAGAGTGCGCTCGAAAGCGTTGGCTTATTTTGTATTTAACTTCTCAATCTTACGCGTCATTTTCGCTATTTTTCGTTGATAGCGGTTAATTTTACGAAAACGCCTAGCCGCTAATATTCCCTCGATACGGCGATTTTTGAGACGTTGACGCGAAGGAAAACTATGCACCAATGGCTCATTATAGCCATGCAAGCGATCCTCGCGGCGACGATATAGATAACCTCTAGCGCTGTCTATAATCATAATCGTTAAAGCCACTATAATCATACTATACATAAATAATGAGCCGCCCTCATGAAGCCCTTGACTCAAAATCGTAATAGAAAATATAAATAAGAAAATCGGCTCTAAATAGCTCAGCGTTCCAAACAGTGACACCGGCAACTTACTACTCGCCACCATCGTTAGCGACATCGCAAGCGCGCTAAATATTCCTAATAATGGCAGTAAATACCAAAACTTGTTATCGCTGAGCGCTGTACCAAAACCGCCACTGCTATACAACGCAAAAAGCACCACCGGTAATAGTAAAGTTAGATCTGATAATAGACCAGTAATCGGTGGCACAGCTAGCTTGCGGCGCATCAAAAAGTAAGGCGGGTATCCTAAACAGACAAATAAAGTCGCCCAAGATATCGTACCGTATTGATAAACATCATACGCAACGCCGAGCGCCGCTATTAGCGCAGCTAGCCACTGTAGAGCGCTCATATATTCTTTATAAAAAAATCGTCCTACCATAATCATCACTAATGGCAGTAAAAAATAGCCCAAAGTGACATCGAGCCCTAAGCCATTGACCGGCCCCCACATAAATAGCCAAATCTGACCGCCCAAAATCGGCGTCGGTAAAATAAATATCAACCACTCTTTTGGGGTTTTTATGGTCTTTAGATAATCAAAAACATGCTGCCACTGCTTCGTTAAGCTGACCAATATTGTTAGGCTGATCAGCATCATGATGACCCGCCATGACGCTACTTGCGTGCCCGTTAAAGGTTGCATCAATAAACCAAATAAGAATAATAGCGAGAATAAAAAACTCGCAGACGCGCCAGCTACCGTTCCTTGAAAAGTTTGATTGTTAGTTAGCATAACAACAGCCTTTTAGATTTACCGTCCTTATTAAAGCGATGACTTAACGCTTTAGAACATCGAATTAAAGAGTATTAAAAATACAAATAAGAAAGTTAAAAACCTCTAACGATAACGTTAGAGGTTCTATGTGAAATGTGAAAACCAGAATGACCCTGTTTAGATTGGCGACTTAACTCTCGCCCTTAACTTAGCTATCTCCATCGACGCCAGTTTTTAAGTCATAGTCATTAGCGATATCGACAGTATCACTGATATCATCGTTTGCGCCGCTTGCGGTAGTGGTATCGATATCTGCCTGCTCCTGAGCTTCAGCGCCAAAGGTACCATCCTCACGCATGGCTTCAATCAGCTCATTATCGTCCTCTTCGTGCTCGACCCTTGCCATAGCGACTAGCGTCTCATCTTTAGACAGACGAATCAAGGTTACGCCCTGCGTGTTACGACCAGCACTTGCGACGTGCTCGACTGGCGTACGCACTAAAGTACCTTTATCAGATATTAAGATAATGTCATCTTCTGGATCGACCTTAGTTGCGCGTACCAAAGCGCCATTACGCTCACTGGTTTTGATAGCGATAACCCCGCCGCCGCCGCGATTTTGGGTATTGAACTCTTCAATGAAAGTACGCTTACCAAAGCCGTTTTCACAAGCAATCAAAATCTCGCGGACGTCATCTTCGATAACGACTAAAGATTTAATAAACTCATCATCTTTTAGACGCATACCGCGCACACCTTTAGCGGTACGGCCCATAGCGCGAGCATCGTTTTCATCAAAACGGATAGCTTTACCGCTTGAAGCAAATAGCATCACCTCTTGACTACCGCTAGTGATACGCGCGCTCACAAGCTTATCACCTTCCTCTAAGCTTACAGCAATCAAGCCATTAGAGCGAATATTGGCAAACTGCTTGAGCTCTACCCGCTTCACCGTACCATTCGCCGTTGCAAAGAACACAAAAGGCGGCTCAGCAGTCGTGCTGCCTTCTAACGAGTCATCGTCTGTCTCGTTTACAGTCAGCTCACTTGTAGCGGAGGACTCTTCTACCATCTTTGGAATAGGCAGTATCGTCGTCACTGACTCATCAGCACTGAGCCCAATTAAGTTCACCAAAGGACGACCGCGCGAACCGCGACTGGCAATCGGTACTTCAAAGCCACGTAAGCTAAAGACGCGGCCAGTATCTGTGAAGCACAATACGGTCGCATGAGTAGACGTGACAAGCAGATGATCGATAACATCGTCTTCTTTCATCGCCGTCGCTGACTTACCTTTACCGCCGCGTTTTTGTGCGACATAATCATCGATAGGCTGAGTCTTGGCATAGCCGGTGCGCGAAACGGTCATCACCACCGTCTGCTCTGGGATTAAGTCTTCGCGGCTAAAGTCACTGCGCGAATCGATAATATCAGTACGGCGCTCATCACCGAAGTTGTCTCGAATCTCAATCATCTCATTAGAGATAATAGTCATCAGCTTATCAAAATCCCCTAAGATAGCTTCTAGGTTAGCAATCTCACGTAACAAGTCTTGGTATTCTTCAGTCAGTTTGTCTTGCTCAAGGCCAGTCAAGCGATGCAACTGCATCTCTAAAATCGCATTGACCTGCTCAAGTGATAAGCGATAACTTTGCTCGCCTTTAGTCGTATCATCGATAAGCCCGAATGGCGCTTTAGGGTCTTCGCCTTCGATATACTCAGGACGTACCGATTGGCTACCGGCGGCCTTTAGCATAGCGACGACACTACCTGAGCCCCAAGTATTACCAAGTAAGCTCTCACGCGCTTCACCGCGGCTAGCAGATGCTTTTATCGTGGCGATAATATCATCGATATTAGCGAGCGCTACCGTCAAACCTTCGAGTAGATGTCCACGAACCCGGGCTTTGTTAAGCTCATATATAGTACGGCGCGTCACCACTTCTTGACGATGGCGCACAAAGGCAGCAATCAGTTGACGCAAGGTTAATAGCTTGGGCTGACCGTTATCAAGCGCCACCATATTGATACTAAAACTGGTCTCAAGCGGCGTCTGCAAAAATAAATTATTAACGATGACTTCAGCGGTCTCACCGCGGCGCAAGTCGATAGCGATACGCATACCGTCTTTATCAGACTCATCGCGTATCTCAGTGATACCGTCAATCTTTTTATCACGAACCAGCTCTGCGATACGCTCAATCAGCTTGGCTTTATTGGCCTGATATGGCACTTCAGTGAACACAATGCGCTCGCGATCACGGTTGACACCGGTAGTACTCATCGGCTCAATATGATAGCGACCACGTACGTGTAAGCGGCCTTTGCCCGTGCGATAAGCGTCTTGAATACCAGCGCGGCCATAGATGATACCGCCCGTCGGGAAATCAGGACCTGATATATGCGTCATCAGCTCTTCACCCGAGATTTGCGGGTTCTCAGCGTAAGCCAAGCAAGCATTGATCACTTCGGTTAAGTTATGCGGTGCCATATTGGTCGCCATACCGACCGCAATACCGGTTGTGCCATTGACCAAAAGGTTGGGCACGCGCGCAGGCAATACGCTTGGCATACGCTCAGAGCCATCGTAGTTGTCTTCCCAATCGACGGTATCTTTATCCAAGTCGCCAAGCATCTGATGGGTCAGCTTGGTCATGCGTACTTCGGTATAACGCATCGCCGCCGGTGGATCATCATCGATTGAGCCAAAGTTACCTTGACCATCCACCATCGGGTAACGCAAACTAAAGCCCTGCGCCATACGTACGATCGCATCATAGACCGCGATGTCGCCATGCGGATGGTATTTACCGATGACGTCACCGACGACACGCGCTGACTTTTTATAAGGCTTGTTGTAGTCGTTAGAGAGCACATGCATAGCATACATAACGCGGCGATGCACCGGCTTGAAGCCATCACGGACATCAGGTAGTGCACGCGAGACAATCACACTCATCGCATAATCTAAGTAGGACTGTTTTAATTCATCTACAATGCCAATAGGACTGACCGACTCGCTCATATACACTCCTTCACTCATATCCACTTTATTAATTTTGCAGGCTTTATAGATCGCTCACCACACTAAGCTGGCTTTGATAACCATCAAAGAATTAGCCAGTAAAGCAACACCATAAAGCGTGAAAAATCTTGGGAAAATGATGATCGTTTTAGTAGTAAATAAAGAGGACTATTTTAGCACAAATCTGCAAGCTTAGGGGTATCTATATACCAATAAAATCAAGCAAAACAGCTGATTAGCGGGCTTTATTTGCACTTGACAAAACGCTAGTAATATTACTCTAATAACCCGTCTGTTTTTCTATATTTATAGCTGCTTTATCAACAAAAAAACTGCACCTTTTCGGATGCAGTTTTTTGGATGACGCTAGTATCTTCAGATTATCAGTTTAAGACTATCTTGGAACCACTTGAGAGGCGCTAAAATCTTGATCAAAGAACTCACGCGTCGCTTGAGTACAAGCGGTGCTGACTAGACCACCATGATAATCGCCTAAGAATGCTGCACCTGCTGCGCGTGTTGCTGACTCAACCGCCAATGCATTGGCTTCAGTTTGGCTTTTACCCTCTTGAAGTGCTTTTGTATACGTTTCCGTATAAGCTTCAGTGTATGCGGTAGTCTGAACTGACTGCACTTTAGTAGCAAATCTACTTTGCACATCATTGGTAACTGCTTGTATGTCCCAAGCATTCATCGAAGCTTTACCTATCATAACCAAAGAAGGCTGGTTTGGTCTGTTATCTTCGTTAGTTGCATCGACATCTAATATCGTAACGTTGATATTTTTTGCGCTTGGATCAAGAAGATTTGCTGCGCGCAATAAGCCATTTACCGCCCCAGTATTTAGATCATAAAATACCGTTGGATCCTGATTGCCGCCGCACAATAATGTTGGCATATTTGGTCTATAACTACGTAGATCGTTGTCTTTTAAAGCCTTACGTAGTGGGTTTTGTGGATTGGCAGCCGTCTTACCGCTATTCATAACTGTTGGTATCAAACCATCGGGATTGGCTTTCGAATCCTCTATGAATGCAGCTCGAAAATCAGTATTGATAAGATAGTTTGTATCATCAAATCCTAACGGCGCAAAGGGCAGGTTAGATGGAGGTAGAGAAACTAAGGTTGGATTGCTAGGAGTTCTTTCAAACAATGCAAATTCAGGTAGTTTATTGGCTGTTACAAGCTCACCAAAACTCAATATGTTTGGCAACTTAGTATTAGCGTAGTTGCTAGTAAATATCTCACTAGGGTTTTGATAAATATTATATTTTTTCTGTAAACCAATCGCTAACAAAGGCGCAAAACGAGTGGCACCGATATTAACATTACCTCTGAATATAAAGTCACCAAAGGCAGCTAATGCGTAAGGGCCAGATAATGGCGCTATAGCAGTGACTGTTTCGCCATCTTGCTCTAACGCTCTAGCTGTGGCCATAGCCACGTGACCACCTTGTGAGTACCCACTGATATACAGTTTGCCAGAATCCTCAATACCAGTGTAATTCGCGTTATTATTGTCTTGTTCATCATCAATGATATCGCGTGCACTCTCTAATGCATCGATCATATCAGTAGACTGCTGCTCAGCGACGAGATAAGGGTGATAATCGAGATCTGACTCATCATAACCGGCGTAGTTGGGTGCGACAACGATATACCCTTGTGCAGCAAAGTTTGCCGCGATTAAAGTCGCTTCACCCACTGCTGAATTTTGCGTATTACCGACTTGAGCAAAATCGTAGTTTTTGTCCGTCGTGGTACCATGCGCATAGAGCAAAATGGGTCGATCACCTTGACAGTCAGCACTATCACCACTTGGTAGCATCAGCGCTGCGGTCGCATTGGTACGCTCGCCTGCAGCGCCAACAGTCGGATAGCTGACCTTTTCAATGGTGACGCCGCACTCAGCATCAGGAGTGTCAGCAGTATCGCCAATAAGAGTATCTATTTGATCTTTGCTAAAGGCATTTATAAACTCTGAAGTAGTTGGAGATTCTGTTGATATTGGCGCATTAAAATCATTATCATCATCGCCGCAAGCCGTTAGTAGTAAGCTACTGGCGACAGCTACCGATAATAGACAGCGCGACATCGTTGGGATTTTAGACAGATTGGCATGGGGAATGGTCATATTCGCTATCCTTAGCATTGAGTGACAGGGTTTTAATGTTAATTTTAGAATATTAATACAGCGCAATAGCCACTTTATCAAAAACAGCTTTAGTGATTAATAATCTATAATGCATACACCTTACTGTTTATACCGTAAAAGGTTAGAAAAAGATACTGAGAAGTTGATAATTCCGGCTCTTGTACAAGTTCTTGAGCTTTAAGCACTCTAATATCGTTCATTCTAATATAGTTCATTCTAATATAATCATAGACAAAATATTCTTAATCGCTAAACTGACTACTGGTTTTGCCTAGGGTCTGTTAAAGATTAACCCTCAAACTATTATCTTATAGGTCAATATTTTATGGATATCGTTTTAGCTATTGTTTGGATTTTGGCAATGGTGCTCTATAGCTTCTCTAGTGATTATGCCCAGTACTTTCCTGATCATAATAATCGCGCACTACCTTTTGTACGTTGGGGTTCGCTATTAGTCGCGATGGGCTTATCTGCATACCTTGCTCAAGCCTATCAACAACACTTACAAGGCACTGGTATTTGGGTCTTTGTCATTGTCGTCTTCGTTATTATCATATTATCTAAACTCGTCTTTAAATGGGTGCTCAAACGCCGCCGCTAAAGTACAAAATAAAGCTCTAATAAAAGTAAACTAAACATAACTACGCAGCGGTAGTCAATTTAATAATAAAGAAAATCAATTTATGACAGACAGCAAAAGAGATAACTCACAAAACCAGCAGAGAGCGACACGTACCGATCGTAGCTTTGAGCCGATTGCTGATCATTTTGAAAAAAAGGTCTACAGCGGTTTAAAAGGAGCGATTCGGCTTGCGGTATTGCGCCGAGATATTTTTGAGTATGTGGAGACACAAAGTCAAAACTTAGGACGTCCGCTGCGCATATTAGATGTCGGAGCCGGCTTAGCGCAAATCGCTATAGAACTGTCAGCGCAAGGTCACACGCTTGTCATCAATGATATCTCTGCCGCTATGTTAGACAAAGCGCAAACTCATGCTGCCGCCCTTGAGACAGACACCAAAACCAAGCTAGATATCAGTTGGCTGGTTTGCCCTTATCAGGAGCTTGCATCCAAGCTTGCTACAGACAGTACTGCAGAAAACAGCGATAGTAAGTTTGATCTCATCCTTTGTCACGCGCTGCTCGAATGGCTGGCCAAGCCGGCTGAGGTAATGAGATTTTTTGATACTCAGCTACGCCCTCAAGGCGCATTATCACTCTGCTTTTATAATCCAGCGAGCTTCGATTATCGCAACCTAATTATGGGTAATTTTAATCTGCTAGATAGACAGCTTGAAGGCAACTATGCCGCCGACAATAAAAAAAGCCTAACGCCCAATCATCCGGTCGCCAGACAAGAGGTAGAAGCGTGGCTACAACAACATCATTATAAAGTAGTGCTTGAGAGCGGGCTACGTGTCTTTCATGATTACGCGCCGCTTAAGCGCGGCGGTCATAACGACCCTGAAGCAGTGATAAAAATGGAGCTACGCTATTCTCAGTTAGAACCGTACAAATGGCTAGGACGCTACTTGCATATCTTAGCGACTGCGAACGGCTGATATTGACTGATATGTTTACTCCTGTTTAAGCGCGCTCAATGTAATCTATCGTACTCTGACCACGTGGTGGCATTGACGTCTTTTTCATCGAACACCACCACATGCTCAAGTAACGGCAAGATACCGATATGGCTACCAACTGCGTGGTTATGGTGGCTCGCGACTAACGACAATACCGTCTGACCACTGTCTAATTGCAGCCGATACAGATAGTTAGCACCGCGAAACACTCGTCCAACGACTAATGCAGTTTGCGGGCTATCATCATCATGAATGATATCATCAGGACGCACAAGCACCTTAATGGGCGTGCCATTAGGATAGTCATACTCGCAGTATTGCGGCTGCCCTGAGGCATCGTACACCTCCATGCGCCGATAGATATCGCCAAGCGCCGTCTCGACATGACCTTCTTTGATAATACCATCTATCATCGCGCCCTCGCCGACGAACTCAGCGACAAAAGGACTAACCGGCTCGTGGTACAGCTCGCTTGGCGTTGCCCACTGTACCAGCTTGCCTTGATGCATAACCCCGACTTTATCTGCGAGCGCAAACGCTTCGTTTTGGTCATGAGTCACTAAAATAGCAGTAGTATTGGTGCGTTTTAGAATATCACGCACGCTCATCGCTAATGATTCGCGCAGCACCACATCAAGGTTAGAAAAAGGCTCATCAAGTAATAGTAACTTTGGCTTAGGAGCCAGTGCTCGAGCTAACGCCACGCGCTGCTGCTGACCACCCGATAGCTCAGCGGGACGTTTATCAGCGTGCTCGCTCAGTCCCACCAGCTCTAACATCTGCGCCACGCGCGCTTTTTTATCAGCGCTAGACCATTTATTAAGACCAAATCCAATGTTTTTGGCGACGCTGAGATGACCAAATAGCGCATAGTCTTGAAACACCATACCCATACCGCGCTTGGCAGGAGCCACCGCAAAGGAATGGCGGTTATCTTGTTCGGTTAGACGCTGATGATTGAGCTCAATTTTGCCTTGGCGGGTAGGCTCAAGCCCAGCAATAGCTCGCAGCGCTGTGGTTTTTCCGCAGCCGCTATACCCCAAAAAACAACCGATCTCACCTTGTTGCAGGCTCAATGACAAGCCATTGACAATAGTCACATCATCGTAGCCCACGATTAAGTTTTCTACTTTTAAAAAAGGCTCAGTATCGCTCTTTGAGGCGCGCGGGTCACGGTAGTTACGTTGCTCGTCGCTCTGCTCACTGCTGCTATCACTACCCGTATCCGCTTCACCAAGCGTTTGCGTATTTTGTATAGTTTGGCCTTTTTGCGGTAACGCTGATACCGGGAGCACAGATGATTTTTTGCTCACTTCTAGCCTAGCTTTGGCTTTGATAAGCTTTGGATCTAGACCTTTTGTAAGGGATTGACGGTCTTTAGAAGAAGGCTGTTTTGCATAGCTCTCCTCGGTATCTAAAGTATCATTAGTCAAGTTGGTATACATAGAAGGTTCTCGTAAGCGATAAATAAATGAGACGGGCGATAATAAATATTAGGGATACTCAATATTAGAGGTGCTCGCTGCTATTTAAAGGTGACAAAATTAAAGGAAAAATCTAAAAGTGCTCATACTAACATGTTAATTATGAACGATTACCATTTATGCAGATTAGCTATGCTTTTCACTTTGGCGTAGTAATATCCATACAGGTATTAGCCCCACCAACACAATCAGCAAACTCGGTAGCGCCGCTCTCGCCCACATGCCTTCGCTTGTCATTTCAAACACTCGTACCGCCAGCGTATCCCAGCCTTGCCGACGCGTCATTAGGGTGATTGGCATCTCTTTCATCACCTCCACAAAGCCCATTAGCAAAGCCGTCAGCACTCCCGGACTAAGTACCGGCAGCACCACTTGTCGCCAGCGCTGGAACGGACTACTGCTTAACAGTTCAGCGGCGGCTTCTTGATTGACCGTCAGTCGCTGTAATTGCCGATCGATCGGCTGAAAGCTCACCGTCATAAAACGTGTTGAGAGTGCTAATAGCATCACAATGACGCTACCTGATAATACTTGCTTGGTGGTAATACCAAAAGCGATCAGCTGATTGTCCAACCAAGCAATAGGAATAAACACGCCAACTGCCAGCACGGTGCCTGGTACCACATAGCCCAAATTAGCAAGCGTGGTCATCAATTTCGTGCTCTTATCGGCATACTGACGCTTAATCCAAGCAATAATAATAGCGAGAAAGGCAATCAGCACTGTGGTCATGCTCGCAATAAGCAGACTGTTGGTGACAAAATCGATATAGCGCGCATCAAAGTCTTGCCGGTAGTTCATCGCCGTCCAATACAGTAGCTGCAAAAACGGTACTAGAAATGCCAATAAAAATACCAGACTACAAAGCAGCGTCATGCCCCATTTAGCTGCTGCGTTACTCGTCAGGCGCTTATTACTGCTTTGCGCGGTTATCGAGCCGCGACGTGCCTGCCAATACTGCTCAAATATCACCACGATAAACACTACGCCAATAAGTAAAGCCGCCAATTGCGCGGCAGTAGTCAGGCTAAAAAAGCCAAACCAAGCCTTATAGATAGCAGTGGTAAAGGTATCGACATTAAATACTGATACCGCACCAAAATCCGCTAGCGTCTCCATGCTGGCAAGTAAAAGTCCACCAATAATCCAAGGCAGTGCTTGCGGCAGCGCCAAACGAAAAAACACGCGGCTACGACTGAGCCCAAGCATCTGCCCCGCTTCGATCGCGCGGTGACCTTGCGACAAAAAAGCTTGCCGCGCTAATAAGTAAACATAAGGATAAAAAGCAAGCGATAAAATAAAGCCTGCGCCCCAAACGTTGCGCACTGAGGGAATAGCAGTGGTCACGCCCAGCTCTCGCAAGCTCGTCTGCAAAGGCCCACTAAAATCAACCATACCGACAGTGACAAAGGCGAAAACATAGGCGGGTATTGCAAGCGGCAACATCAGAGCCCAAGAAAAAAACCGCTGACCTGGGAAGCGGTACATACTCGTAACCCAAGCCAGCGAAGTACCCACGCTACCCGAGATGACCGTCACCATCGCTAATAAGATAGCGGTATTTTTTAATACTTGCGGCAGCACATACTCGCCCATATGTGGCCAGATATCAGCCATCGGCTGTGTCCAAGACAGTAGGACGATCAAAATCGGTATCAGCATAAACAACGAAATCAGTCCTAAGACTGATTTCGATAAAACACGTTTAAGAAGGGTGCGATCCTTAACGACGATAAGGTCTGGAGCCCCTATATCGTCTGCATGTTCGGACGCTTTTGGTATCGTTACCATATTACTACCATCTTCTACCCTCTATAGCGACGCTAATGAACAAGCCTTACTTATAGCCTGCTTTGTCCATCATTTGAATCGCTTGAGTTTGTAGCGAGCCAAATTTTTGAACATTGATATCATCTTCTTTAAAGCTGCCCCAAGATCTGAGCATCTCTGACTCATCAACGCCCTGTTTTACTGGATACTCTTTATCGGAGCTGGCATAGATACCTTGCGCTTCATCAGACGACAACCACTCCATCAATTTAAGCGCGCCATCTGGATTGTCTGCTGCCGCAACTACGCCCGCGCCAGAGATGTTGACATGGGTGCCAGTTGTGTCTTGATTGGCCCAAAATATCTCTACTGGAAAATCAGGGTTTTCATCAAGGATGCGGCCATAGTAGTAGCTGTTAGCGATACCCACTTCACACTGACCAGCCGCAATAGCTTCTAGCATACTCGTATCATCGCTGAACACATCAGTGGCTAGATTATCTACCCAGCCGCGAATCACCTCTTCAGTTCTTTCAGGGCCCAAGTGCTCAATCATACTAGCGACTAGTGACTGGTTATAGACCTTTTTTGAAGTGCGCAAGCATAGCTTGCCTTTCCACTTTGGATCAGCCAGATCAGCATACGTCGATAGCTCCTCGGCATCGACTTTGTTAGGGTCATAAAAGATAGTACGAGCGCGTAGCGACAGACCTGTCCAATTACCCGCTGGATCACGGTACTTCGCCGGAACGTTAGCATTTAGAGTTTCTGATGCTATCGGCTGCAATAAGCCCTGCTCTCCTGCTTGCCATAAGTTACCGGCATCAACGGTTAATAGCATATCAGCTGGGGTGTTATCGCCTTCTGCTTGTAGGCGCGCCATCAGTGGGCCTGTTTTATCAGTTACCAGCTCAATCTCAACGCCAGTCTCTTCGGTATAGCGATCTAATAACGGCTTAATCAGCTGCTCATTACGCGATGAATAAATCGTCACCGACTGATCGCTATTGGCCGTTGCCGCTTCAGTTTCAGTTGTTGATGCCTCGCCTTCAGCCGTCTGTTCAGGTGTCTGGCTTTGATTACAACCGACCAAACCTAACATCATACTAAACATAGCCACAGATAACGTGGTCTTTATGGGCTGACTTACCGCAACTGAATCATTAAGCGCTTGTAACGACATGGCTTTCTCCAAAGCTGGATTATAAATAAAAGAACATCGATAGGGGGTTATAAATAACGAGATAAACGGATTAAAACGAGCAAATACATACTAATAGAAATGATATTAATTATCAATAACTTTATGCGACTCGCTCATAAGAGCAGAAGCTATAATGTGCTTGATGTTGCAAGGTTTGTTAATGAGGTAACAGCCACTGCCCGACAATGACGTTGACTGCCGCTTCAGTACGCAATATTCTTGAGCCTATAGTAAGCGCTTGACAGCCTTGTGCAGCTAGTAGCTCAATCTCATAGTCGATCCAGCCGCCCTCGCTACCGATAAAAACTATCTTAGGTAAGCTATCAGTAGGCAAGCCACTATTATTAGCTGATCCGCTAGCAATAGACGCTCGCTGTAAATATGTTGACAGCGATAACGCACCATAAGGATGAGCAACGATCGCCTGTCCATCTATGTCTGTGAGCAAACGCGGTAGCTTGTCTTCTACAAAAGGTTTAAAGCGTTTCTCTAAGGTGATGGACGGCGCGATAGTATCAACGGATTGTTGTAGTCCTTCGAGTACAAACTCGTCAAAACGGCCAAGCATTGGGCTTTGCCAGTAGCTTTTTTGGCTGCGATAGCTGTTTATTAAGATGATGTGTGCCACCCCAAGCGCTGTCATATCCATAATTAATCGGCGCAGCACTTTTGGGCGTGGCAGTGCTAAAACAACGGTGAGGTCTAACTTAGCGGGCGGTGCAAGGGTGAGCTGCACTTCGCGTAGCTGAATGGCAGTTGGTGTCATATCATCGATAATCGCGCTGCCCAGCTTGCCGCCTAATTGTCCAATCTTTAAGCTATCGCCTACCTGCAAGCCTAATACCTTATGGATATGATCGATTTGTTTAGGGTCGCTGATATAAGCTTGAGCGCTTGCAGCGTCAGCATTTACGAAGTTATCGATGGGTAATAGTAAACAGTTCACAGCACTTCTCTGCCCGATATTCCTTGCAATGACTGACTAATGACCGTCTCAATCATCTCAAGTTGCTGCGTAAGCACCGCTTGTTGCTTACTTGTCAATTGCGCGCCTGCCTGCCCTGCGCGCTTAGCGGCTGATAAATCACTCAGCCAAAGCTGTAACTGACTATACATCTTAACCTGATCTGATGAGTTTGCGCTCTTACTAGTGTTTGATGATTGGCTCTTGCTAGTCTTTTGCAAAGCATCATTCTTTGAATTTTGAGAGAGCAATTGCTGATGGTCTTGATAAAACTCATTATTAGGCTGATAAAGCGCCCCTACCTCTGCCAGTTTATCCACCACACTCTGACAAGACTGCGTATATTGGCCCATTAGCACAGGCGTCGCTACGCTCGCAGGCTCAACAGGATTATGACCGCCGATATCTACCAACGAGCCGCCGACCAAAGCCACATCAGCTTGCTCATACCAGTGCATCAGCTCGCCCATCGTATCCGCAAGATACACTTGGGTCTGTTCAGTGATAGGCTCATCCAAACTACGCCTTGCCATAGCGAGAGTGGTAGATGTGATAAGCTCAGCGACCTCAGCGAAACGTTCAGGATGTCTAGGTACGATAATCAGTAGCGTATTGGCAAGCTTAGGATCTGACAGCAACTGCTGCTGCCATGCCAGCGCAATACCCTCTTCGCCTGCATGGGTACTTGCTGCTATCCATATCGGCCGATTGAGACCCTTTAGCGTCATACTATTTGTAGACTCTTGCTCTACTTGCATATTTGTGGCTACTGGTTTTGGCGTGTTAATCACCCATTTTAATGAGCCGGCTACTCGTATCTGTGAGCTTAATGCGCCAAGTTGGCGAAAGCGTTTCGCCGACTCATCGTCCTGCGCGATAATCAGCGTCAAATTTTGCATCATGCTCGCACTGACCGATTCGATCTTTTGATAGCTTTTGAATGAAGAGGCGGATAAGCGTCCATTGACCAAAATACTAGGAATTTGCTGAATCGAGAGTTTGGTTAAAATATTGGCCCAAAGTTCAGTTTCGATAAACAAAGCCGCCATCGGCTGTACGTGACTTAAAAACTTTTCAATGACAGCCGGACTATCTACCGGCACGTAACTATGAGTCAGCCGTCCTTGCGCGATATCGTCAGCAAAACGCTGAGCGGCACGCGCAAAGCCCGTCTGCGTGGTATTGGTCAACCAAATCTGGTAGCCCTTCGCTAGTAAAGCGTCTAATAAAGGCGCGGCGGTGTTGGTCTCGCCTAAAGACACCGCATGACACCAAATTATTTTTTGAGTCGAGATATCTGCCGTTGATGGAACTGCGAGCGCCGGATACTGCTTACCAAAGCGCTGAGCCACTTCTTGCTGATAGTTGTCGCGCTTATGCGAGCGGCGCCAGACTTGCAGGCGATATAAGGGTTTGAGAATACCAATCGCCACCCGATAATACCAAGGCGGGCTTTGCGGAGTACGCATAGCAAGCTTCATCGGCTCAGCGTAAACTTCGACTAAATCGACGGTAGGCTCCTGTGTCTCTATATCTGTTGAAGACGGCGGGGTATAAGAGGACGGCATGACATGAGACCCGTTTAATAAGGGATAAGACGGCAGCAAACACAGCCGACACGTTAACTTAAGCAGACAAGACGAAAAACTAAAAATGAGCGTGACAATTTTACCGTAAACCTTAGTCAATGAGAATTAGCCATTAGACAAATATAATTAATAAAAGCGCCGCTACCACTATCGCGCCAATAAGCCATTGATAACGCTTAAAGCTGTGCTGCTCTTGTTTTTGTGTCTCGATCAGCATTTGCGCTTGTTGCCACTCCTTATTCAGGGTGATGGCTTCTGGATGACCATTGTCCGCCGCTTGCTCGAGCCAATATCTGCCCATGTCTATATCTTGCGTCAGTCCAAACCCTTGATAGTATAGCTTACTTAACAAGCGCTGGGCGCGGCTATCATTGGCGTTGGCGGCTTGTTTGACTAAGCTTATACCCTTCTCCTTACTCGCCTGATCTATGCTAGCCCGATCTGTACTAGCTTTGTCCTTATCAGACTCGCTATCTATATTTAACTTAGCGGTACCTTCGCCTAATAGCTCATGCATCGCAAGTCGGAGCATAGCGGCAGTATGGCCGGCGTTAGCTGACTTTTGTAGTAAGCCTAATGCCTGCAGACGGGCGGCTTGATGAGTATCAGAGAATTTAACTTGCGCACGTGGTTTGTTTTGTTTTGCGATATGACGCTCGAACTGATCGAGTATATGACAAGCTTGCTCATATTCCTTGTTTCCAGCATTTTGCGGTACTTTAATCTCATCCAGCTCTTTTAACAAACGAGTAAAGATCTCAGGCGTCGGTTGGGCGTTTTTATTAGCAACTTTATTATTTGCGGTCTGGCTATTAGGGCTTTTATGAGCAGGGTTATTAACTTCATTATTGGTTGCAATTTTAGGATGGTTATCGCTATCCCTTGGCTTTAACTGCGCTGTGGTTGACGGTAAGACAGACTGAATAGGCAGCTTAGCGTTTATCTGCACTGATTCATCTTGTCCTAGATCTTGCTGATATTTTGGGTTATTTTCCGTATTCGCTGGCAGCCTTTGAGTCTCTACTGTGGTATTCGCCGACTGAGATGTTTGAGATATTTGCGAAGACGCTTGAGGCAAGCGCTCTTTGACCGCTTGATATAGGCCGCTAGCAATCTGTCCTCCTTGAGCGGCGACAAATTGCCTATCAATATGACCAAATAGGCGCAAACCGATTGGCTCTAAAGCAAAAAATAACGCCGCTGCATGAGCGCTTACCTCATTTAAATCATCGTTTACCTGAGCACTGTCTTCTCGATAAGCTACTGCCATGTCTTGATAAAAATCATCGGCAGATAGTCTCAGCTGAGGATAACGGCGGCGCAGCTCAGACTGACTGTACCAATGCGGCAAGCTTTGCCACTCACCGGCTAAAATGCGGCCGGCATAAAACGCAAGGAACCATAATAGATGGCGAAAGCGATCATCTGCTAATAAGTGCTGCTCTGTTACTGCGTTTTTAGCATTATCTCGGCGTATCTGTAATAGTAGCGTGTCCACGCGCTGCAAACTCGCTAGCGTCTCATCTAACTTACAAGCCTGCAGCTCAGCCTCATAAGCGATACCGCCTGCGATAGGACGCTGAACCAAGAAGTCCTGCCAGTACCCTTCAGCGATATAATCCAGTGAAGTCTTGGCTACAAATGAATCAGAGCTGACAGACATAGCGAAACGTATCCTATGGGTGAATAAACATGCAAATTATAATAAGGGACTAAACAAGCGTATCACATTATCGAACAAGCTTTTAGAACGAGGGCGCTGCTGCCAATAATGCAACTCCAAAAACTCACAATTCTCCAAATAAGCGTTTTGGCAGCTCAGAACTTGCGCCACCATCTCTGAGGTATAAATCGCCAAAGTCACCTCCATATTCAGATAAAAGCTACGCATATCGATATTCACTGTACCAAACAGGCAGTAATCATCGTCAATGACCACGGTTTTGGTATGTAGCAAACCGCCTTCAAAGCGTGCAATCTTCACGCCCGCCTCTAACAGCTCTTGATAATAAGCCTGCGAGGCATGCTGTACCAGAAATGAATCTACTTTCTTTGGCACAATCAACGTCACATCGACGCCGCGCCTTGCAGCTGTGGTTAGCGCCCCAGATAAGGCTTCGTCTGGCACGAAATAAGGCGTAGTAATCTGAATGCGCGTATTAGCACGGTGGATAACCGTGACTAGCGTATTATAAATGACATGCCCGGTCAGCTGCGGCGCTGATGGGATCAGCTGAGCGATAACGTTATTGACTGTTGGCATAGGCGCAATATCTATCAAGTTTGTCCCCGCTAATGGCTGCACGGCACTCTCTTGCGTATGCCCCTGCTCATCAAGCAATTGCACCCGACTGTTCAGATCGTTGATAGTAGGATGCATCACATAGAGCTTACGCGTGTAATTATTTACCCGCTTATCAAGCTCATAGAGATTATCTTGACTCTCAGCGCCAATATCGGTGACCACCACTTTACTCATAGCCGTCGCGATACTAATCGGTTGCACGCTTGTGCTCCGAATCATCACATCGATCCACTGGCCGACGTTTTTATCTTGTTTAAAATAGTTAGGGTCAACCAGATTGAAGCTGCCGGTATAGCCTATATACTCATCGATGACGATAATCTTGCGATGATTACGCAAATCTGAGCGCTTAAACAAGGTCTTAAGCAGCCCTACTGGCAGCGACTGATAAACAAAGACACCGGCATTTTCTAATGCTTCTTGGTGCTTACGATTAAAAAACCCTAGACTACCAACACTATCCGCTAGTATGTGACACTCTACCCCGCGCCTCGCGGCACTCATTAAAGCCTGCAGTACTTCAAGCACTTGGCCTCTCGGGTAGATAATATAAAACTCCATATAAATGGTGTGAGCAGCATTATGAATATCAGCAATAAGCTGATCAAAAATAGCGCTTGGACTCGTCAGCAGCTGCATTTGATGACCAGCAAATACGCCAAAGCCGGTCTTTCGCGTACCGATAGAGCTCACCCCGCGATAATGATCGGACAATAGATCTTGGCCTTGATCAAACACCAAACGCTCGCGCGCTGCCATATCGTTGGTCAATAGCTGCGCTTGGTCAACGCGCTGCCGATAACGCCGCCCAATCATCGGCTCGCCTAACAAAAGATAGGCGACAAAGCCGACTAAAGGCAGCGTGTAGAGCATAGCAATCCAAGCAATAGACACGCCAATATTGCGCTGCACTGTGACGATACGCAGCGTCATAACGACCATCAAAGTAATATGGAATACTAAGCCAAGACCGGCCAAGTCGATCCAAGACCAAGGCGCAAGTGTCTGTTGTGTCGCTAAAGGGTCTATAATACTCTCCAATGATTAAGGTGTCCTAAGCTTGCAGCATCTATTAGCGTATATACAGCTTATATAGCACGTCTATCTATAGGTATGAAAAACAAACTGCTATAGTAAGCCTCCCTCCTATAGTTTATCAAATGTAATTTATCATCTAGCGCCGTAAAACCACGTCCTTCTAGGGCGTGGATATCAGGCGTC
>NZ_JADQAL010000063.1:0-7860 GCF_022129275.1 Psychrobacter sp. Ps3 | reverse complement strand
TGGCTGTGGTTTTATTAACACCGACTAGGCTTGCTGCTGTTCTCGCGGTAGAACCAGCAACAAATAACTCGATTAGTCTGTTTTGTTTATACCAACTTAGTTTACTCTTTCTCATAGCGCTATCCTAAATAATTTTACTTATCTAGGACAGCCCCATATTTTATTACTTTCTGCATAGTTACAAATGACTTAGTATAAACAGTAATGGACTATTATCTGCCTTTTACTTTAATAAAACGACAAAGAATATGGATGAAAATATGAATATCAATTTTAACGATGTAGAAAGGCTCATTAACATTGCTGAACGTGCCAACATTGATTCCCTAGAAGTCGTTGACGGCAGTAAGCGTATCTCTATCATTTGTCAGTCTCCTTTTAATCAAAGCGGTAATCAAGACCGTAGTCATATCAATAGTAGAAACAGTTCTACTAGCACAGATCATACCTCTACAAACTCCTTTACAAACCCTAATGACAATTCTTCTGCGCAAGATATCGACTCTGCTGGCGCTGCTAAAGATAAACCAACTACAGAAACAGCCAGCGAAAACAACCAAATCACCGCTCCGATGCTCGGCACCTTTTATCGCCGCTCTGACCCGAGCGCCGATGTCTTTGTAAGCGTTGGCGATAGCGTGGTAGCAGGTGATACGTTATGCGTAATAGAAGCGATGAAAATCATGCATGAAGTCAAAGCCGATCGCGCCGGCAGTATTGAAGAGATTTTGGTCGAAGACGGTGATGTGGTTGAATTTGACCAAGCGCTGTTTATGATTAGTCCTAGCTAGGATATATTAGCTGGATTAGATATTGCCTATATTACTAACCGTATTTAAGCCATCAAATGGACTATATTTGCAAGGACAGCTTCATGTTTAAAAAAATTCTTATCGCCAACCGTGGCGAGATTGCGTTACGTATCATCCGTGCCTGCAAACAGCTGGGCATCACCTCCATCATCGTCTACTCCAAAGCCGATAAAGACTCGCTGCCCGTAAAACTTGCCGATGAAAAGATCTGTATCGGTCCTGCCCTTGCTACCAAAAGCTACCTAAACCAAGAAGCGATCATCTCCGCTGCCGAAGTTATGGGCGCTGAGGCCATTCATCCGGGTTATGGGTTTTTGGCAGAAAATGCCGCTTTTGCTGAGCGTGTCGCCCAAGCTGGATTAACCTTTATTGGTCCAACCTCAGACAACATAAAAAGCATGGGCGATAAGGTTGCGGCAAAAAAACAAATGCTAGAGGCTGGCGTCCCTTGTGTGCCCGGCTCTAATGGCGCACTGCCAAGCGACAAAGAAGCCGCGCTTAAAATCGCTAGAGAAGTCGGTTATCCGGTGATTATTAAAGCGGCAAGTGGCGGCGGCGGGCGCGGTATGCGCGTGGTTGAGAGTGAAGAGAACCTGATAAACGCCATTTCAATGACCCAAGCGGAAGCCAAAACCAATTTTGGCGACTCCGTGGTTTATCTAGAGCGCTATCTACAAGCGCCGCGTCATGTCGAGATTCAAGTCCTTGCTGATACCCATGGCAACGCCATTCATTTAGGCGAGCGCGATTGCTCGATGCAGCGCCGTCATCAAAAAGTGATTGAAGAAGCCCCTGCTCCCGGCATTAGCGCTGAACAACGCGTACAAATCGGTGAACGCTGCGCGCTGGCTTGTCAAAAGATGAATTATATTGGCGCAGGGACGTTTGAGTTTTTATATGAAAACGGCGAGTTTTTCTTTATTGAGATGAATACCCGTATCCAAGTTGAGCATACCATTACTGAGCTGGTGACTGGTATCGATATCGTGCAAGAGCAGATATTGGTAGCAGCAGGTCAGCCTTTGAGCTATACGCAACAAGACGTCAGAATTAACGGTCATGCGTTTGAATGCCGAATCAATGCTGAAAACCCTTATACCTTTATGCCCAGCCCCGGACGTATCGATTATTGTCACCTGCCAGCAGGATTTGGCATTCGCGTCGATAGCCATATCGAATCGGGCTATACCGTCCCGCCCTCTTATGATAGCTTAATTGCCAAAATCTGCGTCCATGCGCCAACGCGAGAGCAAGCTATCGACAAGATGCAAGCGGCGCTATCAGAATCTGAGATACAAGGTATTGATACTAATATTGCCTTGCACCAAAAACTATTTGCTGATCCCGAATTTAACAAAGGCCAAGTAAGTATTCATTATCTATCGCAGTGGATCGCTGAGAATATTGAGTAAAAAGTAATTGAGTAAAAAGCATTATCAAAGACAACTGACATATTTTTTATCATGTGCAGCATTTTTAAATGGTCTTAACTAAAACTAGAATGTAGAAACAAGAACCAAAAGGAATCGCGATCTATGGCTACTCAAGACGCAACCGTTACAGAAACCACAGTATCTGAGCCGCCGCAGTGGCAGCTGTGTAGCGAAACCAATTTGGTGTTATTTTTCCCTAAGCCGACCACGCTTGCCAAGCAGCAACAGTGCTGGGCGCTGGCAGATAGCGTGCAACAGTTGCCAGAGGTGAGCGAGGTAGTCATCGGTATGAATACGCTGAGCGTGTTTACCAGCCCTTTAACTTATAAACAGCTTCAAAACCTGCAACAAACGCTCACCGAATTAAGCGCCAACCCCGAGCAAAAGCAGATTCAAGGTAAGCATGTCGAGATTCCTGTACATTACGGCGGCAAGTATGGCCCTGATCTAAAATCTATGTCCGCTGAATTAGGCTTATCTGTTGAAGAGGTCGTCGAGAAGCATACGGCAGCGACGTATACGGTGTACTTCATTGGATTTCAGCCCGGCTTTCCCTACCTTGGTGGCTTAGCGGAAGCGCTTTACTTCCCAAGACATACCAATCCGCGCACCAAAGTTCCAGCAGGTTCGGTCGGTATTGGCGGCGAGCAAACGGGTATATACCCTTTTGCTTCTCCGGGCGGTTGGCAGCTACTCGGACAAACAGAAACCAAGTTATTTGATTTGTCCAAGGAGTCACCTACGCTATTAAGCGCCGGTGATACGCTTAAATTTAGCGCTATTGATATTTATGAGTGATGAATAATCTCAAAACAACAAATTAACGATAAAAATAGGCGGTAGTGATGAAAGTTTTAGCCTGCAATGCCCTTGCTAGTATCCAAGACCTCGGTAGATTTGGCTATCGTAGTACGGGCGTGCAACGAGGTGGCGTGATGGATCGCTGGGCCTTTGCAGCCGGTAACGCTTTAATCAAAAATGCATTAAACGAGCCGGCTTTAGAGATCACATTAGGCGGCTTGACGCTAAAATTTACTAAAGACACTGCTTTTTGTATCACAGGCGCTTTATACGAAGCTTCTTTAGATGATAAGCGTATCCCTTGCTATTGGCGCATCAATGCCAAAGCCGGACAGATATTAAAACTAGTACGCCCCCTAAAAGGCATGTATAGCTACCTTTGTGTCCATGGCGGCTTTGCTGTCGAGCCAATTTTAAATTCTTCTAGCACCAATGATAAGGCAGGTTTTGGCGGCTTTAAAGGTCGATTCATTCAAGAAAACGATGTCATTAAATTAAACACCTCTTCCCAATTATCCAACATAGGCGTTGCCGCCTTACCCGATACTCGTATCATTCGAGTCGTCAAAAACAGCGAATACGACTCCTTTACTAGTGCCTCGCAAAAGCTATTTTTTAAGCAGCGCTGGAAGATAGAAACCAGTAGTAACCGTATGGGTTACCGGTTTAAAGGCGAACAAGCACTTGAGCTTAACGCGCCGCTACAAATGAGCTCGCACGGCGTCGATATCGGTATGATTCAAGTCCCGCCGCAAGGACAGCCTATCGTTCTGATGGCTGACGCGCAAACCACAGGCGGTTATCCCAAAATCGCCAGCGTCATCGACGCCGATATTGGCCTACTGGCGCAAATTCGATATGGTAAGGAGTGTCAGTTCGATCTTTTGACCATAAAAGACGCTTTAGTGCAGCGCCAAAACAGACAACGTTATATCGCACGTATCAAGGAGTACGCTCATGAAAATTGATCTAAACGCTGATGTCGCCGAAGGCTGCGGCCAAGATGATAAACTACTTACTATAGTCAGCTCTGCCAATGTCAGCTGTGGTCTGCACGCCGGTTCCTATGCCGAGATGCTCGCCACCCTCAAGCTGGCAAAACAACATAACGTGCGCGTCGGCGCGCATCCGGGGCTTGATGACAAAGAAAACTTTGGCCGGGTGCAGCAAGACTTAGACGAAGATGGCTACCGTGCCCTTATCAGCTACCAGCTTGGGGCTACCAAAGCGGTATGCGATATGGTCGGCGTCACGCTTGATTACGTCAAACCGCACGGCGCGCTATACAACCAAGCTGCGGTTGATAAAGACTTAGCAGATATCGTGGTCAGTGAGATTAAACGCTTTGACCCTAGTCTTAAAATCATGGGCCTATCAGGCGGTCATTTAGTTAAAGCCGCCAAAGCGCACGATATGCAAGTGATCTCTGAGGTATTCGCTGATAGAAACTATGAAAATGACGGCTCGCTAGTATCACGCACCAAGGACAACGCGTTGATCACCGATCCTAAAGAGGCCAGCCGGCACGCGCTTGAGATGATTACCGAGGGGGTAGTGACCAGTGTTGACGGCAAAAAAGTCCCGGTCGAGGCGCAAAGCATCTGTCTGCACAGTGATAGCGAACATGCGGTAGCCTTTGCTAAAAGTATCAAAGAGCAGCTGCAGCAGCAAGGTATTGAGATATCGGCATAGATAGTAAATAACAGATAGTCAGTAGTCGTTATAGAGTCAACATATAATAAAAACCCTAAACAAGGACGTTTATGAGCACCATAAAAAAACACAATACCGCCATTTTGGGCGCGGCCTTTTTGATGGCAACCTCAGCGGTAGGGCCCGGGTTTTTGACCCAAACCGCTACTTTCACCGAAAGCTTGCTGGCAAGCTTCGGTTTTGTGATTTTAATCTCTATTATTATGGATATTGGGGTACAGCTTAACGTTTGGCGCGTGGTCGCTGTCTCCAAAAAACGCGCGCAAGAGATTGCCAACTTGGTGTTCCCGGGCGTGGGCTATTTGCTATCTTTTTTGATTGTCGCTGGCGGTCTGGCCTTTAACATCGGTAATATTGGCGGCGCGGGGCTAGGCATGGAGTCGGTGTTTAACATCTCTCCCATTACCGGCGCGCTCATTAGCGGGGTTATCGCGGTCGCCATCTTTTTAGGCCGAGAGACCGGGCCTATTATGGATAGATTTGCCCAGCTGATGGGCTTTATCTTGATCATACTTATCATTTATGTGGTGTTTAAATCTGATCCGCCGTTAGCTGAAGCCGCTACCAAAACCATTATGCCCGATAAGATCGACGCGGTGGCTATCGTCACTCTAGTCGGCGGCACGGTCGGCGGTTATATTACCTTTTCAGGCGCGCATCGATTATTAGAAGCGGGGGTCAGCGGTGAAGAGAATCTTGACTCGGTGACGAGAAGTTGGTCTCAGGTATTTTAATTGCCTCTATCGTTCGGGTGTTTTTATTCCTCGCCGTCTTGGGCGTGGTCTCACAAGGTTATGCGTTAGACCCAACCAATCCTGCGATGTCACCTTTTCAATATATCTTAGGTAACGTCGGTAAAATCATCTTTGGTATCGTCATCTGGGCGGCATCTGTGACCTCAGTCATTGGCGCCGCTTATACCTCAGTGTCTTTTATGACCAATTTTCACCCCTTTATCGAAGAATATAAGCGCTTTTTTATCATTGGTTTTATCGTCGTCTCCACCCTAGTTTTTGCCACTATCGGTAAGCCGGCGCAAGTGCTGGTGCTGGTGCTGGTGCTGGTGCTGGTCGGTACATTGAACGGTTTGGTACTCCCAATAGCAATGGTGATTGTCCTGATCGCCGCTTATAGAAAGAATATCATCGGTAATTACAAACATCCCATTTGGATCGCCGCGTTTGGCTGGGTTATCGCTGTGGCTATGAGTGTGCTTAGTGCGATGACTATTGCTCAGTACTTAGGTATTAATTAGGGGTTTTAGTTAGGGGTATGAGTTAACTGATTTTAAATAGTAGATATAGTAGATAAGGATAATATTATGGATATCGCTGCCGTTGAGCGCTTAGTAAAACTGACAGAAGCAAGTCAGGTGTATCAAATAACCATTGAGGACAACGATCAATCTATTAGTGTGGTTAATGGTTCTCGTACCGCTAAAAGCTCTGTTCGAAACTCTATAGACTCATTATCAATCGAGGTAGGCGACAATACTAATTCCTCTCTTAAGGCAAAAAATAACAATGCCCAAGACCAAGAGGCTTTACAAGTACGCTCTCCTCACGTTGGCTATATGCGCTTAAGTGCCGATGGCGCGACGGATAATGTGATACAAAAAGGTGATGCAATTGAGATAGGTCAAACCATTGGATTTGTTGAAGTATTGACGAAACTGCTACCCGTTACCAGCGATAAAGCCGGCACGGTTAATGAGATTTTAGTTGAAGAAAGCCAAGTCGTAGAATATGGTCAGCCGATTTTGCAGTTAACTGAATAAAGATTAACAAGTCATGTGTAATAAATAGGTTAGATAACTAGCTATTGACGGGTTGTAACCTACTGAACTGTCTAAACCCTCTACCAGCAAGCTTAGCTTTTAATATTTTATTGATAGATATTGACAGCGTAAAAAATGTCCGTATAACCTCCCCTCATCATCACATGATTGATGATTTAAGCGGGATTAGCTCAGTGGTTAGGCACAGTGGTTTGCGCTGAGGTGCCGGGTTCACTAATATCATTACTCATATCATTAAGATCAGTCGCGGCATAGGCTTGATAACTGATACTCATTAAAAAACTGAGCTGTATCGCTTTTACTAAAGGTTTCTTGTGAGAAGGTTTAGGCATAAGATATTCTTCGTTTGGTTTTGAAAAAGAAAATAGCAACTATGGAGATGCTACTAGATCGTTATCGACTCTACATAGAGTAACAAAGCAGATAGAATATATAATAATCATTCTCATTTGTAAATGATAATCGTTACTATTTACAAATTTAAAGTGTATAGCATGGCTGAGTTTTATTCGAATGAGTCACCGTTAACAATAGACCACGAGTATTCAAACCATATTACAACCTTAAAAATTTGCTTATAAGTTGCAATAACTACTATCATATCGATGCACTATTAAAACCATAAAGATCACACCCCAAATAGGAGAAAATAATGATTAGCCATGTACCTGACGTAACGTTCAAAACTCGTGTTCGTGATGAGTCTATCGGCGGTGATAACCCCTTCACTTGGTATGACCTGACCACGGATGAGTTATTCGCTAATAAAAAAGTGGTCGTGTTCTCACTACCTGGCGCCTTTACGCCTACGTGTTCGACCAGCCATCTACCGCGTTATGAAGAGCTATATGAGGAGTTTAAGGCGCTTGGCGTAGATGAAATCGTTTGCGTTTCTGTCAATGATGCCTTTGTCATGTATCAATGGGGTCTCAAGCAAAACCGTGAAAACGTCTTCTTGCTACCTGATGGTAATGGTGAGTTCACTCGTAAAATGGGCATGCTAGTAGATAAGAGCAATCTTGGCTTTGGTATGCGCTCATGGCGTTATTCGATGTATGTCGATAATAAAGAAATCAAAAAGGTGTTCAAAGAACCTAACTTCGGTGACAACTGCCCAATAGACCCGTTCGAAGTATCAGATGCTGACACCATGTTAGAGTATCTAAAGAGCAACGCCTAATATCTACTGACTGGTATTACAATCATTCAAAGATAGCTCAAAAAAAATCCTCACAACTCATTGACAAGTGAACTGACCCCCAAATGTTGGACGGTTTAGTTTATACCAAGGACTGAGTTCTGT
>NZ_JADQAL010000010.1:0-81928 GCF_022129275.1 Psychrobacter sp. Ps3 | reverse complement strand
ATTAACTAGTAGCGATCAGCAGTGCGCATTTGTGAATGTTCAACACGCCCTAATTAAAAATAAAAAGGCACGCTAGCTACTGTTAGCGTGCCTTTTTTTGTCGATAGAATGATAGAAGCGCTTTAATGCTCTGGGGTATGATCAAATTGCGCTTCTAAAGCGAGCAGGCGCGAGCGCTCTTTAGCTGTCCAAGGCAGTTTGTGCTCACTATTATTATCTAAACGTACGATGACCGCTTCTGCCTCTGCTACTACCTCTTGCTGCTGCTGGCTATAATAGCTATATTCTATAATCATGCTGGTAGTACCCAAACGCTGACAACGTAGACCTATAAGTAGCGTGTCAGGATAAGTGACTGGCCGCAGATACTGGCAACTTGAATGCGCCAGCAACATAGCGCCGCTCTCGAACAGATCTAAGGCTTGCAAATAATGAATGCGCGCCGACTCAGCATAACGATAATAAACGACGTTGTTGAGATGGTTTAAGGCATCCATCTCGCCCCATTGCACCACCTGAGAGTAAATGACAGGATAGTGCTGTAAAGCAGCGGGCGTCTCATCTTGCCCATTGCTATGCGTCTGGTTCTGCTGTTTGACTTTGGTATGCTCAGGACTAGTAGGGCTCATAGTAGAGTATCCATAATTCTGTGTTATTGATTATTTTTAGGCTGATTTAGCACTTGGGTGGTCAGTAGTGGCATAGACTCAGGAGGACTGGCTATTAACTCATCCAACCAAGTAATGACTTCGCTAATATTGCTCGGCGTTTTTACTGCTGATTTGTCACTGTTAGCATTAGCAGCACTGAGATTAGCCGTTTTCTGCTCTGTTGATGACTCACCTTTTGAGACGCTGTGGTCTTTAGCCTGCGTTGGGACGACTAAGGGCTGTAGCTGAGCGCGCGTTTGGCTCAAGTAGCGTGTCAACTGATCAGGCTCACGCATATTGCTCGCTTGTATGGCTAAGTTAAGCGTCATCAGCGCTTCGTGAATGATCAACTGGCGGCGGCTAAGACTGGTGTTTTTAGACGGTAAAGTGTGACTGGACTGCTCATTACTTTTGGTGACTGAGCGACTATCAACAGACTTTTCATAGCGATGCAAAAAGGTCTGGATATCTTGAATAGCTAAGCTCTGTAATTGCCACGGGCTAGGCTGAGCACTCCGCGCTTGCAGACGCTCGATGTCATCACTGAGGCTTTGCTTAATGACGATATTGAGCGCCGGGGCGATCTCATTGTTTGCTTGTGACAGTTGCCACTGTAACCCAGTTAATAAGTCAATCGCCGCGCTATAGTTGTTATCTGCAAGCAAACTATCTGCCGCTTGCATCTGAATACGCAATAAGTCTAACTGATTCTGCGCTTGACTGGTGAGCGGCGCTTTAGGAGCTGGCGCGGTCTGCTGGCTAATGGCGAACAGACGGTCATCCATCTCATTGAGACGAGTGACTACTTGCTCATTATTATTCAGGCGCTCTTTGATTTGGCTCTCAAAGCGCTGCTGACTGACGTAAAGCCAAACCAGCGCTAGTGCTAAAAGCACAATAAACAACCACTGCAAGCGCAGTAATAATATATTCGCTTGCCGGCGCTGCTGAATGACTAAAGGCGACTCAGATGACGGTTTAGGCTCAGTTGACATAACAAGCACCATTATTTAAAAGAAGATAACTATTAGGGCGTATTGATTGCCATCGAAATCGTTTCAGGAGATAAATCCTCGACCTGAATATACATAAGCTGCTGCGCGGCCACCATTCCCGCTAAGCGTACGCCTAGCACCACATAACGAAAGTCGTCTAACCTAAGAGCGCCCGTATGTCTTGTTTGTGCTTGCTGCACGACACTGACCCAATACTCAAACGCGGTGCCACTGCTGATAATCACAATAGGCTTAGGTTGCGATGTGCTAGCTTGGTCTTGTTGATTAAGATAGCTTGCTAACCATGTTGCATAATCACTCGCCGCCGAGTTTGGCATCATGCGCTCATACCATGCGATGCTCTCGATCTCAACCCCGCGCGCCTGCAACGTATCGACCAAAAGCCTACGCCCGCCAAGCCCGCGCCAAACCAGTAATTTATCGCCTGCTTGCAACCGTTCAATCTCTGGCATCGCTAGCATGCCTTCATTATTCGCTATTAACGGCTGTAGAACTGGCTGAGTCGCCGCTTGTAAAACCTCAGCGGTGGCGTCACCAACAGCAATGATAGCGCTTGGCGGCTCATAGTGAGCGTGCTTCGCTGTTATTGGCTCGATTGGCTGCACTTGCTGCTCATCAATCAGCGCTTGCCAGACGGTCAAACCGGACTGCGCGGCGGTAGGACTGACCACCACTAACGCTTGATAATCACCGGCAAGCCAGCGCCGCATGATGTCGATATCGGCATCGACGACCGCGCGCGTCTGCAACCTCAGCATGGGCATCTCGACCACTGCAAAGCCGACATCTTGTAAGTGCTCGGTCAAAGGAGCGGCGCGTTCTATGGGACGGGTATTAATCACTACTGGTGAGAGGTTACGAGACATTGAGGTGGGCACCGAGTTAAACCTTGAATGAGACATTAAATGACACAGACAAATGCCGCTATGGTCAATCGCCAATACAATAGCGGCATCATTATTAAAGCACGAGTATTATGATGCGCAGCTGGCAGGGCCTATACTAATTATTGCTAATTGCTAATTGCGACTTAAATTATATGCTTAAGGGTTATAAATAGCATCCAAAATAGCGCCAGCTCCTTTTGCTAGTAGTTGCTCAGCAACATCAATACCTAGCTGATTGGCTTGCTGCTCTTTTTGTGCTTGTGTGCCGCTCAGCGTTATGCGCTTTTCCGCTTTTAACAGTCTACTGCCATCTTCTTCACCAACGCGTCCGCGCAGCCATAAGGTGTCGCCATTATCATCATTAAGATTACTACTGATATCGGCAGCATCTGCCATTTGCAATATCGCGTAGGCGGCAATGGGCACCTGACACCCGCCTTGCAAGTGACGGTTCAGCGCGCGCTCAGCGATTAGGCGAATACGCGCCATATCATCATTGAGCGGAGCTAGTAGTGCCATTACCTCTTGATCGTCCTCACGGCATTCGATAGCCAAAGCGCCTTGGCCCACTGCCGGCAGGCATGTATCGATATCCAGCTCGCTACGGATACGCTCGTCCAGCTCAATACGCTGCAAGCCACTAGTGGCAAGGATAATCGCATCATACTCTCCAGCGTCGAGCTTACCGAGTCTCGTTCCTACGTTGCCGCGCAAAGTCTTAATCTGTAAGTCTGGGCGATAGGCTTTGATCTGGCATTGGCGACGTAGACTTGCTGTGCCGACCACAGCGCCTTGTGGTAGCTCATCGATATTATTATAAGTATTAGACACAAAAGCATCGGTTGGCGAGGCGCGCTTGCAATATACCCCAAGTGTTAGACCTTCAGGGAGCTGCATCGGCACGTCTTTGAGCGAATGCACAGCGATATCTGCCTGTTTTTCATAAAGCGCCTGCTCAAGCTCTTTGACAAATAAGCCCTTACCGCCGATTTTTGCTAAAGGAGTGTCCAAAATTTTGTCACCCTTAGTGACAATTTTGAGCAGGTTGATGGTCAAATCAGGATATAAGGCCGATAATCGATCGCGAATATGCTCAGCTTGCCATAAGGCTAAAGGGCTTTGACGAGTTGCGATGTTCAAAGTAGACAAAGGAGATGACTGAGTATTGCTCATAGATAGCCTCGGAATGATAAATATAAAGAGATATATCAGAATAAAATGACTTTAGCGCAAAAAAATACCCCTATTTAAGCATAAATAGAGGTCTGATGATATGGTCGGTTAATTAAGGCGTGTTTAACACCCTTAATATCTACATACTTTGGATTTTTTCGCGTAACGCGGGCAGATGGCGACGGCTCACGGCTAGCGTCTCATCTGTTCCTTTAAAGCGCACTTGATAACGACCGCCTTCTATTGTTTCTAAGAAGTCCAAAAAATCTAAATTAATAATGGCATTACGGTGGACACGAAATAAGCGATCGTCGAACTCTTCTTCTAGCTCTTTCAACGTCTCGTCAATCAGCACTATCCCATCAGTGTGACGGACTTTGACGTATTTTTGATCTGCCGTAAAATAGTAGATATCGCTGATGTTAATTAGCTCAACCCCGCGGTGGGTACGAGCTGCAATGTGCTCACGTGGCGGACGCGACATTGGATCTTCAAGCTTACGAATGCCATCGAGCTGCGCGGCATTTAAATTGCTGGCCTTACTCAAAGCGTCAATCAGCTCATCTTTATTGGCAGGCTTTAACAAGTAGCCAATAGCATTGGCCTTAAAAGCGGCAATAGCATAATGATCGTAAGCGGTGACAAAGATAATCGCTGGCGGATGTTCAAGCTCGCCAAGTATTTGCGCGCAGCGTACGCCATCCATCTCAGGCATACGTATATCGAGCAGTATGAGCTCAGGCTGATGGAGTTTTACAGCGTCAACCGCTTCAGCTCCAGTGCCTACTTGCGCCACAACTTCATGGCCTGATTTTTTGACAATCCTGACCAAACGCTCGCGTGCGAGTGGCTCATCGTCACAAACTACTATCCGCATAAAACACCTCTTCTACTCTTTACTCAGTCGGTTGGTTCAAAATCGTCATCTTGACTATCGCCAGCCATTTTTTATATCTATAGCGACTATTTTATACTTCTTATTTTATAGCTTTCGTTTTTACCGTGGTTATCATTTAGGACACTGACAATTTAGGGAGATGACTATTTTTCTTGGGTATGTACTTCATTCTGTAATAGATCTAAGACAATAAATACAGTGCAATAAACGTACCATATTGCAGGTATTACTTATGCTTTTTTGAGTATTAACAGCCAGTCATGCAGCAAATACACGGAAATAGGCAGCCCTACATTACAAGCCTGCATCTTGCAAAGGATAATCGATAATCGTCACAATCTGGGTGTTAGTGACCGTACTTTTAATGCTTGAGCTGGGACCAAAATAGAGTTGTAAGCGTTCAGCTTGCATCCGAAAATTAACGTGCTGACGTAGATCATGTACGATCATCAAGGTTTTACTCGGAAGCTGTACGCTGACAGTGATAATAACGCGGTGATCTTGCCAGACGACAGCTATATCTATATATATCGTCTCCGTGGTCATCTCTACCACATTGATAAGTATTTTTTCGATAATGCTTTGTAAGGTAAGCGCAGTGATGACCATATCGCCCATCACTTCGTCATCGGGCAGCTGCCAATTAACAACTAATTTATCTGCCAAGCGATAAGACTCAATCGTCACGTAGTGCTTACAAAGCGCCACCTCTTCCTCAAAACTAATCTCGCGTACGCCATTGAAACTGGCTCGAAACAGCGCTGAGACATGCTCAAGTAGCCTAGCTGCATAAGGCGGGTTAGACTCTATAAGCGATAGCAAACTGTTAATCGTATTAAAGAAGAAATGCGGAGATAGACGCGCCTTTATTAAGTCGTTTTGGGCGCTAAGCTTGTATTCAAAGGATTGCTTCAGCGCTATCAGCTCACGATGACGACGCATAAAATAAAGCAAAAATACTAAAGTAAAACCGCCGGTAAACATCATATTAAATAGCAGCTCTAGCCCTAGCGCCTGACGCTCGTACGCCAGCCAGCCGACATTAATCAACACTAAAATGACCAATAGCATAGCTAAAGTAGACGCCAGCATGAACATCAGCACTATATAGAGACTGACTCTAATAGGATTGATCCTTTTGAATATTGGACGCAAATAATCTACTAAATATAAAGTCGGTATAATGGCTAAAATATAATGAATACACTTAGCCAGATAAGCCACTAAAAACTGCGGCCCTGTCGCCAGCTCATGCCGACCAACAATAGTAACAAACAGCGCCCAAGCCAAGATATACTGTAGCCATTGCCAAAGCGTCATCATCTCCGTAACTTTCGGCACGAAAAACTCTAAGCGCTCAGCTAGCAAGGCGACCTCATCCTTTGCTATACTTGAGCTCTTATTCTTATGAGTTGTCTTATACCGATATGAACGCCAATTCTTCAAACTCTAGTAATCCTATGCCAGATAATTCTATCTCTTCTGCTGATTTTAGCACAAATGCCATTAAGCCAAGCCCTTCTTCTAGTAGCCAAGGCCAGCAGATGTGGGGCGGACGCTTTAGTGAAGCAACAGACAGTTTCGTTGCCGCTTTTACCGCCTCTGTCGGCTTCGATCAGCGCTTTGCCCGTCATGATATCGAGGGCTCTATCGCTCATGCCACTATGCTAGGTCAGTGCAATATTTTGACCGATAGCGAGGTTGCCACCATCATCGAAGGTCTTCAGCAAATCTTACGCGAGATTGAAGCAGGAGACTTTAACTGGTCAATTGCGCTCGAAGATGTGCATATGAATGTCGAGTCGCGCCTGACCGATATCATCGGTGCAGTGGGTAAAAAGCTGCATACGGGGCGTAGCCGTAACGATCAAGTCGCCACTGATATTCGCTTGTGGTTACGTGAAGAGACCGATAATATCATTGAGCTGCTAGTACGCTTACAAAGCGGCCTACTTAATCTAGCTGAGCAGCATACCGATACGATTATGCCAGGCTTTACACACTTGCAGACCGCTCAGCCGGTAAGCTTCGGTCATCATGTGATGGCTTGGTTTGAGATGCTCTACCGCGATACCGAGCGCCTAGTCGATGCGCGCCGCCGTATCAATCAGCTGCCTCTTGGTAGCGCCGCGCTTGCAGGCACCACTTTCCCTATTGATCGTACGATTACCGCTGAGCTATTAGGCTTTGAGGGTATTTGCCAAAACTCACTCGATGCCGTTTCTGATCGAGACTTTGCTATTGAGTTTACCTCAAACGCTTCTATTTTGATGATGCATCTATCGCGCATGAGCGAGGAGATTATCCTTTGGATGTCAGCGCAGTTTAACTTTGTGAAAATACCGGATCGTTTCTGTACCGGCTCCTCCATCATGCCGCAAAAGAAAAATCCTGATGTGCCAGAGCTGGTACGCGGTAAAGCGGCGCGGGTGTTTGGGCAGTTGACGACGCTGCTAAGCTTAATGAAAAGCCAGCCTTTGGCGTACAATAAGGACAACCAAGAAGACAAAGAACCACTATTTGACTGTGTCGATACGTTGACAGGCTCACTTCTAGCCTTTGCCGATATGCTACCTAATATTACTCCTAATGTTGAGGCTATGCGTGAAGCAACAATGAAAGGCTACGCTACCGCTACGGACTTAGCAGACTACCTCGTACGCAGAGGCGTGGCGTTCCGTGATGCCCATGAAGTCGTTGGCAACGCTGTTGCGCTCGCTATCGATGAAGGTGTTGATTTGAGCGATTTAACACTAGAACAATTACAGCAGTTTAGTGATGCTATTGGCGATGACGTCTTTGATTATCTAACGCTTGAGGGCTCATTGGCCGCTCGTGATCATCTCGGTGGTACGGCGCCCAATCAAGTTAAACAAGCTGTTATCAATGGCCGCGCGCGCCTAAAAGCTTTTGCTTAGTCTTTGTTTTTGACTTGAGCTTTTGCTTTCGTTGTTATTTAAAACCTGCCAATACGGTGGGTTTTTTCATGCTTTTTTATAGACAGTTACTGTTGCTACACCCGATAGTCTTTGCTAAATTTGCCAAGACCGTTATCATAGGAGGATACATCTATAGCCCAATAAACATAATGAATGAGGAGCACATCATGACGGAGACTTTTAATCCGCAAGCCAACACTGTATTTTGCCGTAAGTACCAGCAAGATTTGCCAAAAATGCCGCATCCGCCTTTTCCTAACAAAAAAGGCCAAGAGCTACAAGACACTGTCTCTGACAAAGCATGGAAGGAGTGGCTTGAGCAGCAAACCATGCTGATCAACGAAAACCATCTAAGTATGATGGACCCAGAAGCAAAGAAGTTCTTAACTGAGCAGCGTGAGAAGTTCTTAGATAACGAGGATTATGAGCGCGCGCAGGGCTGGACACCTGAGAAATAAACCTAGCTCTTTACTGCAAGCAAACTAATCCATTATAAGCAAACTATGCAAATGGCTATATATTATGAGCCAAATTTGCTACTATCAAAACTGCTAGTATTAAGCTTACTAGCTCAAAACATGACAACACTGACAGACTCGGGGTGCGTTGTACAATAAGCTAAAGAGCTTTTGTACATTCGCTGAGAGATCACCCGCCGAACCTGATGCGGTTAGTACCGACGCAGGGAAGTCTTCAGCATTTATTATCTATGACAAAGGACGGGCAGAAATGCCTTTTTATCCCGATTACTTTTAGCCTTAATGTACGCATGGCTAAGTAATCAAAGCGGATATCAAGCGTCGTCCATAGCTCGATGACAATTATTTGCAGCTAGATGGTTTTTGATTTAGTCGCTAGCGATTGCTCATAAGCTCAACTTGCCTAGATAACGAATGCTATCCCCGCAGCGACTGGCGGTGTTGATTTTATTCAAAACAACACGCTAGGACAGCATATGACAACCTCAACCGTACCTCCAAAGACCCAACAAAACGCCGCTGACAAAAAGGCGGATGCACTAAAAACTCCGGCCCATCGTAATCAACAAGACACTCGTTTTGAAGAAGACGCGCGTGACCTGCATCGCATTCTCCCTGCTTCTCGTAAAGTCTATATCCAAGGCTCAAGGCCTGATATCCAAGTACCCATGCGCGAGATCACGCTGGATTCCACGCCTATTCAGGGCGTTGATGAGTCCGACTGGGAGCAAAACCCACCTTTTTATGTTTATGACACCTCAGGCGTCTATACCGACCCCAATGTCGATATCGATCTAACCCGCGGCTTGCCCAAACTGCGCGAGGGCTGGATAGCCGAGCGCGGTGATACCGAACAATTAAGCGGTTTATCCAGCTCATACGGGCAAGCGCGTGCGCGTGATATCACCACAGCCAATCTACGCTTTGCCCATATCGATAAGCCGCGCCGCGCAAAAAGTAGTGAGGGCAAAGCCGGCAATGTCACGCAAATGTACTACGCGCGCCGCGGTATTATCACCCCTGAGATGGAGTATATCGCCATTCGCGAGACGCAAAAGCAGCATGAGCTGACTGACATGCGTCAGCACGACGGCGAGAGCTTCGGCGCTAATACGCCAAAAGTGATTACCCCTGAGTTTGTACGTAGCGAGGTCGCGGCTGGTAGCGCAATCATCCCCAATAACATCAATCATCCTGAGTCTGAGCCGATGATTATCGGGCGCAATTTCTTAGTAAAAATTAACGCCAATATCGGCAACTCAGCACTCGGCTCGTCTATCGATGAAGAAGTATCAAAGATGACATGGGCAACGCGCTGGGGCGCGGATACCATCATGGATTTGTCGACAGGTAACCATATTCATGAAACTCGTGAATGGCTGATTCGTAACTCGCCGGTACCCATCGGTACGGTGCCTATTTATCAAGCATTAGAGAAAGTCGATGGCGTCGCTGAAGACCTGACATGGGAGATATTCCGTGATACGCTTATCGAGCAAGCCGAACAAGGCGTCGATTACTTCACCATTCACGCAGGCGTGCTGCTGCGTTATGTGCCGCTCACTGCCAACCGCTTAACGGGTATCGTCTCGCGTGGTGGCTCGATCATGGCGCAGTGGTGCCTAGCCCATCATAAAGAGAGCTTTTTATACACCCATTTTGAGGATATCTGTGAGATTATGAAGCAGTATGATGTGGCGTTTAGCTTAGGCGATGGTCTACGTCCTGGCTGCTTACAAGACGCCAATGACGAAGCGCAATTTGGCGAATTGCGTACGCTTGGCGAGCTGACAAAAATCGCTTGGCAGCACGATGTGCAGGTAATGATCGAAGGTCCAGGGCACGTGGCGATGAACCGCATCAAAGAAAATATGGACTTGCAGCTTGAGCTCTGTAATGATGCGCCGTTCTACACCTTAGGGCCACTGACCACCGATATCGCACCCGGCTATGATCATATCACTAGTGCTATTGGCGCGGCAATGATTGGCTGGTTTGGCACTGCTATGCTGTGCTATGTAACACCAAAAGAGCATTTAGGCCTACCGAATAAAAAAGACGTCAAAGACGGCATTATTACTTATAAAATCGCCGCGCATGCCGCTGATCTAGCCAAAGGTCATCCGGGCGCGCAGGCTCGCGATAATGCCTTATCTAAGGCGCGTTTTGAGTTTCGCTGGGATGATCAGTTCAATCTAGCGCTCGACCCTGATACCGCCCGTGAATATCATGACGAAACGCTGCCTAAAGACGCGCACAAATCAGCGCACTTTTGCTCCATGTGTGGCCCTAAGTTTTGCTCAATGAAAATCACCCAAAACGTCCGCGAGTACGCTAAAGGTTTGGATGCTAAAGAAAGTCTAGGCGCAGACGCTATGAGCACCGCTGAGATTGAGCAAGGTATGAAAGAGATGACTGAAAAATACCATAGTGAAGGCCGTCAGCTGTATAAAGAGGTATGATAATTAAAATTAATTTTTGTCCCATAAAAAAGCGCTACTAATCAGTAGCGCTTTTTTAATAGGTAATTCACTTGCTAAGAGTGCTTAGATCTGTGATGCTTTATAAATCTTATCAATAGAGGCATCAATAGTATCTGCGAACTCTTTATCGCTTTGCTGCTTACTCAAGCCTTCAGTAAAAGCACGTGAGAAGCTGGCAATCATACCAGGGTTTTTTTCAAGCTTATTACAAGCATCTTGACGACTATAGCCACCTGAGAGCGCCACCACTTTAAGCACTTTTGGATGGTCAATCAGCTCTTGATAAAACCCGCCTTCTTCTGGCAAGGTCAGCTTCAGCATCACTTGATGATCGTCATTTAGACGATCGAGGTTACGTAAGATGTCCGCTTTTAATAACAATTCGCACTCATGCTTTTCGGCGCTATCGATGTTGACCTCTGGCTCAACGATAGGCATAAAGCCTTTAGAGATAATTTGCTTAGCGACATCAAACTGCTGCTGCACTACTTTTTCGATACCATCGACGCTAGGCTCATAGATGACCGAACGCATCTTCGTGCCAAATATCGGATACTTTTTGGCTTTATCAAGTAGTAAGTCTAAATTTGGCATCGGGCGCATGACCTGTACGCCGCTCATCTGCTCCGCTAAGCCCTTATCTACTTTTAAAAACGGCACAATGTTTTTGTCTTCCCAAAGATAATTTGCAGTCGGTTTACCTTCAACCTCACGCTCCATGGTGTCCTCGAACAAGATCGCGCCTAAAACGCGCTTATCATCGAAGCAGTCACAAGTCATAATCCGCGCGCGCATTTGATGTACTTGATCGAACATCTCTTCATCATTGCTATAATCAGCGCTTGTAACGCCGTAGTTTTCTAGCGCTTTTGGCGTACTACCACCGCTTTGATCAAGAGCTGCAATAAAGCCTGTGCCGTTTTTTATTTTTTCTAGTTGTTTTTGATAGTCCATTGCAAATGCATCCTATAGTTGTGAGTAAAATCAAAAAAGATAAAGGTTAAGCGAGCGCTCATAACACTATAGACGGCGATATAAGTGTCAGATAACAAGCCAAATAGTTTATAAATTACCTTACCATAGCACAAGCGACGTGCCTATTATTGCAATGTAAAACGAGCGCAAAAATATCAAAGCCTATAAGGGGTATTAAAAACGCTCTAAGCCAAAAATAATACTGCCACACAGCTGATCGCTAATATGATGCCCAGCATATTAATACGATTCAGCTGCTCTTTAAACACGCCAACACCTATTAAAGTCGCGACAGTGATGACCCCAACATTCATTCCGGTAAAGACAATACTAGGCGACTCAGACAGTACCTGATGGGCACGTACATAAGCATAGATATTACCCATATTCAATGCGCCAAGTAGCAGCCCTGCGAGCAAGGCACTACCTTGCCAGCGCACGCGAGTGATCAGTAAATAGATAAATAACAACAATCCTGCTAAGCCAAAACTGACAAACAACGTCAATGGAAAAGCCGCGCCTTGCTTCGCTACTTGCTTAAATAAAATATCAATAATACCGTAGCCTGCCCACACGCCAAATAACCATAGTGGCATTTTGGACAGCGCCTTGCCTTGATGAGCAGACGCAGTCAAAGAAGCAGCGGCATTATGGTTATCTTTGCCATTAGCTACAGACTGCGGTCGGTAAACGAGCGCACCTAAAGCCAAAAACCCAAGCGCTAAGCCAAAGATACGCGTACCCGTCAATACCTCACCAAACAATAAAAATGCAGCGATAATCGGGATAATTAGCGATAAGCGCTGAGCGGCATCGGTCGCAACCATACCGATAGCGGCGATAGCACGGCCTAATATGACAAACACTAAGGGCAGTAATATACCTAGTGCAATAATAATGCCCCAAGCTGTGCCCAAAGTATCGATAGCACTGATATCAGGCTTTAATAAGACTAAAGTCAATAAAAAAGCCACAGGATAGCCTGCGACAATGGTCTGGCGAATATCGATATCTTTTTGGCGTAGCACCTTTAGCAGTACAGAAACAGCAACGCTACATAGCACCGCTATAATTAAATAAATCATTAATTCTAACCCTTAGTTTTTGTTATCTAGCGATACAGTGATACCGTCTTTTATAATAAAAGACTAAATGTAACCATATATTTCTAAACTAGCAATGGCTAATTTTGACTCGGTCTATTTCGTGGTCTATTTCATAGTCATATCACCAGTAGCGGCGTAGACAAATTACAATTAGGCAGCAGGAGAGAGTGCTAAGTTTGTTAAAATAGAGCCCAATTTAGCCATCCCATCTCAGTGTCAATTTAGGCTAAGCTTCTTTTACTACACCATCCTTATGTACTGCTATTACTTATGAACGCACTATTTCGTTTTTTTGAAAACCGCTTATCCGCCTTTCCTGACACCCCTATGCCATTGCCCTCACCTCGTGATGGGCTGTTAAAGTTTCTGTGGGCGTGTACGACAGGTCTGCGCGGCTGGCTACTGCTGTTTGTCATTTTGTCGGCAGGCATTGGCGTTTATGAAGCGATGCTATTTGCCTGGATCGGCAATATCGTCGATTGGCTTGGTATCTATACGCCGGCGATGCTATGGGCTGAAAAAGGCGATATGCTACTGCTAATGCTCGCTGTCATGCTTGCAAGTCCGGTGTGGATTGCTTTGACATCTTTTATCCATTTTCAGACCTTGCAAGGCGTGTTTCCGATGCAGATGCGTTGGCGCTTTCATCAGCGCATGCTGGGTCAATCGATGCAGTTTTATCAAGATGAATTCTCAGGCCGCGTTTCAGCAAAGGTGATGCAAACCGCACTCGCCGTGCGCGATACGGTGCTCACCGTTGCTGATATGTTTACCTATGTCACGGTTTATTTTATTACTACTAGCGTCATTTTATTTAACTTAGATAGCTTATTACTGATTCCTTTTGTCGTTTGGTTCGTTTTGGTCGCGCTAGCTATTTGGTTTTTTATTCCTAGGCTCAAACGCACAGCTATCGTACAAGCCGACGCCCGCGCCTTAATGACAGGACGGATCACTGATGCTTATGCCAACATCATGACGGTGAAGTTGTTCAGCCATTCGCGCCGGGAGTTAGGCTACGCCAAAAATGCCATGGGGCAGTTTTTGGGCACCGTACACGCGCAGATGCGCTGGGTCAGCTATCTAGAAGTCTCCACCCATCTTATCAGCGTCACTTTAGTTAGTAGCACCGCCGGTATCGGGCTATATCTGTGGCAACAAGGCGCGGTCGGTGTCGGCGCTATAGCCGCGGCGACAGCAATGGCGCTACGTCTAAATGGTCTAACACGCTGGATTATGTGGCAAACGGCCAGTCTGTTTGAGAGTATCGGTACGGTACAAGACGGCATGCGCACCCTATCTGCTCCGCAAACTATCGTTGATGTGCCGAATGCGCAGGAGCTCAAAGTCACAGACGGACATATCGTGTTTGATCATGTCGACTTTAGCTATGAGAGTGAGAATGTGACGGATATCGAAGGCGAGCGCATCGATGAGATTAAGCCTTCCAGCGCTTTAACCAAATCAGAAGTAAAACTGTTAGATAATTTTTATCTAGATATTAAACCAGGAGAAAAAATCGGTCTCGTCGGAAGCTCAGGCGCGGGTAAATCAACCTTAGTCAACCTACTGTTGAGATTCTTCGATGTCGATAGCGGCAAGATCTGTATTGATGGCCAAGCGATCGATGAAGTCACGCAAGACTCCTTACGTGCGCAGATCGGTATGGTCACGCAAGACACCTCTCTACTGCACCGTACAGTCCGCGAAAACATCGCTTATGGTCGACCTGATGCTTCTGACGAAGAGATTATTGTTGCCACTAAGCAAGCGCAGGCTTGGGATTTCATCAAAGATCTGTATGATGATAAAGGCAATACCGGCCTTGATACCCAAGTCGGTGAGCGCGGCGTTAAACTCTCAGGCGGGCAGCGCCAACGCATCGCGATCTCGCGCGTCATGCTTAAAAATGCGCCGATCTTATTATTAGATGAAGCCACTAGCGCGCTCGACTCTGAGATTGAATTTGCTATTACTGAGAGTCTCAACGACATCATGACTGGCAAAACCGTTATCGCCATTGCCCATCGCCTCTCCACTATCGCCGCGCTCGACAGGCTAGTGGTGATGGATCGCGGGCGTATTATTGAGCAAGGCAGTCATGAAGAGCTGCTAGCATTAAACGGTGTTTATGCTGGGCTTTGGCAGCGCCAAAGTGGCGGGTTTTTGGGCGCAGAGAGCTAATTTTGGCTTGCAAGCTTCAGCCCTAAAACAAAACGATTTAAACTTAATTCTTATGATAAAAAGGTTCTAGCATCATGGAAGAATTTGCTAAACGTATTACTCTGGATAATAAGCAAGCGCGTTACTATACTCTAAGCAATTTGACTCTAAACGATTTGGTTTCGGGCAATTTAAATGAGTCCACTAAACGTGGCTCTGCTCGCCCCAAAGCGCATTTTTATGGAGGTAATGGCTTTACGGTAGGTAATTACAAGCCGCTATTGTCGGAGCTTGCCACAGATTTTGATATCAGCGCGCTTGCCATGCGCGGCTATTGGTATGATAAACCTAAAGCAAAAGTGTTAACCCGCGAGCAAGATGCTGATTTATTGATCAAATTTTTGGAGCAGACTCAAGACGGTCCTGTCATCGGTATTGGTCATTCGCAAGGTGCTACCGCTACCGCTATGGCCGCCGCCAAACGCCCTGATTTGTTCTCTGAGCTGTACCTTATCGAGCCTGTCACTTTTACCAAATCACAAGCGCTGCTTTATAAGCTGATACCTCGCAGTATCAAACTAAAGCGCCAGCCCTTCAAAAGCGCATTAACCAAAAAGGCAACTTGGGTCAGTATCGATGAGTACTACGATAGTCTACGTGAAAAAAACGCTTATCGGCGTATCGCTGATAATGACCTGTATTTATTTGCCAAAGAAAGCTTAATTCAGCAAGCAGATAATCGTTATACTTTTATCTTTAGTCCTAAGCAAGAGATTGCCAACTATTTTGGTATTCCTTATATTGATGGTGCGCTGAAAAAACTGGCTAAAACAGCTGTCCCCTACCAGCTTATTATTGGTAAACCGACTATTTTTATCAATGATAAAGTGCGCCGTAATTGGAAAAAGTTCGTTCCTGCCAATCAGCTGCATATCATGCCAGAGAACGGCCATCTATTGCCTATAGAGGCTCCAAAGCAATGCGCTGAGGTTATTGTGCAACAGTTTAATCGTGGAATTAATCGTTAAAATTTTAGCTTATGATGGATCTATTCACGCCACATCCCACTGATAATCTCTTGCCTTATGACGGTAAGGTTAATGATTTCGGTGTGGTAATCAAAGATAGCGACACCCTCTATCAGACCTTATTGCATGAGCTGCCTTGGCAGGCCGATATCGTCACTTTATTTGGTAAAACACATATCACCAAGCGGCAAATCGTTTGGATGGGAGATGAGGGCTTGAGCTATCAGTATTCGGGTCACACAAGGCAAGCTGTACCTTGGACAAAGTCTGTGTTTCACGTGAAACAGCTTGTTGAGCAGCAATTAGCTAGCATTGGTATCTTTGTGACTTTTAACTCCTGCTTGCTCAACTACTATCCGAGCGGTAGTGAAGGTATGGGCTACCATGCCGATGACGAAAAGGAGCTAGGGAGTCAGCCTATCATCGCGGCATTGTCACTAGGCGCTACCCGTAAGTTTGTTTTTAAACATAAAAAGAATAGGCATGAAAATAAGCCCGTCAAAGTCGAGCTTTATCTTGAGTCCGGGCAGTTGATTGTCATGCATGGCGAAACCCAAAGCCACTGGAAGCACACTATTACTAAGACTAAAACGGTCAGCGAAGGCCGAATTAGTCTGACATTTCGACGTATGATCCTTGATGATAAAAACTAACGGGCTAAAACAGCTACTACTGTTTAGTTAGAAACACGACTTCGATAGCGATAATTTTAGCTTTGCTGTACTTATACTGATTATGGTTGATTTAAACTTAGACTTCTAAGACGATCTTGCCAAAGGTATCGCCCTTTTGCAGCTCAGTATGAGCCGCTACCGTCTCTGATAAAGGATAGCTGTTTTGAATATGCAGCTTAAGAGTACCATCAGCAACTTGCTGCAAGACGCTTGCCATATCTTCGCCATTAGGCTTAACCGCATAACCTTCGATAGTGAGTGCCTCACTGCCAGCGGCTTTGAGTTTATCCACCCAGATAGTAGGTAATACATAAACTCGGCCATCAGATTTCAGGGTACTTAGTGCTTTTACCCCAGCATCATCACCGACTAAATCGAGTAATACATCGGCTTGTAGATCTGGAAAAGCCTTATCTTCGGTGTAGTCAATCCAGCCGGCAAGCTTGCTTTTATCAATCAAACGATCAAGCTTGTCATACTTCTCAGGCGAGCAAATCACGGTAAGCTTGATATTATCTTGCGCCGCTTTTTTCATCAATAACTGCACGACTAGCTGCCCCACACCGCCTGCTGGCGCATTCATTACTACATGCTCGCCTGCCTTTATATCCGCAAACTGCACAAACTGTAGCGCCGTCTGTCCGGCACAAGGCGAAGCGCCTGCTTGCTCCAAGCTGACGTTGTCAGGAACTTTAGCCAGTAGTTTGCTATCAACGGCAACGTACTGGGCATAACAACTGCCATCAAAGCTTAGCGCAGCTACTTTATCACCTACTGCAAAATCAGCGCTATTACTTTTGACCACCTCTCCTGCTACATCAAAACCTAGGATAGCCGGCTGATTATGATCGAATTGATTTTTTTGAATGTTGTCAGCCCCCCAGCCTTTACCTTGACGAGTCTTATAATCAACCGGATTGATACCGGCATAAGCCACTTTAATTAATACTTGTTCTTTGTCAATCTGAGGAACATCGATACCCTCCTCATACTTCATAACTTCAGGCTCGCCGAATTCACGGATGACAACGGCATGTTGACGAGTAGGTAATGAGACAGTAGACATAATTATCTTCCTTGTGTTTTCGATTTATTTTAGGTGCTCGTTATTCTTAAATGATTGTCATTTTTCGATCAGTAGTAGCCTATACTGTTTCGTATCGGCTATATATACGCTCAAACCAGTGTAAACTCAGCGCTAATCGGTAGATGATCAGACAAGGTAGACCAAGGCTTGCCAGTGTGCACCCACGCGTCTTTGACTTTTAGGTTACGCACATAGATCCGGTCCAGACTGAGTACTGGCAGCTTAGCAGGAAAGGTTGGAGACAGCTTGCCATGACAGTGTCTAAACGCTTCTACCATGCCTAGATCAGAAGCTAGTCTATCGCAAGACATCCGCTTCCAATCATTGAAGTCGCCGGCCAAAATAAGCGGCTGATCATCATCGATCTCGTTACGCATATATTGACTAATCGCTTCGTACTGCTTAACTCTATCGCGCTCAAAGAGGTTCAAATGCGCGCACAAGATAACTACTGGCTTCTCCCACCCTAAAGGCTGTACTTCGCAATGTAGTACCCCGCGCTGCTCCAGTTTATTCACCGTAATATTGACATTGTGTTTAGGATCTAATGGAAAGCGGCTTAATACTGCATTACCGTGATGACCGTTATCGTACTCTGAGTTTTTGCCATAGCTGTTTTGTAGTTGCAGATATTCACCAAACCACTCATGCTGCGACTGATCAGGATACTCATTGTATTGCATATTGCGTTTGAGATTTTGGCCTTGCACTTCTTGTAAGCACAGTACATCAGAACCGATGGACTCTAATGCTTGGGCAATACCTTGCATTTTGACCTGCCGATTCAGTGGCGACATGCCTTTATGTATGTTGTAACTGGTTAAAATAAAAGATTGTGTAGTCATAGAGTTGGCATTCTTGAGCTAAGAAAAGGGGTGGGTCTCATAAATTGATAGTAAAACCACTCCCTAATCATAGGGTTAAGATAAAAGAGCATTGATCCGTAGCGAACCAATGCTCTGTTTAGATCTATTTACGCTTTATGGCCATGACTTATTCATTAATCATGACTTCATGGACGCTGACTAGTAGCGAGTAACCAGAGCGATCGGCTGATCTTCACCCATAATCTCTTCAGGTAAGAAGATAACATCACCGCCGTTATGCATAACGTGCTCAATGATAACGCCAATCGCATCATCAGTAACCCCTTCTCCAGATGCATCATCTACAGGGGTTAAAGACTGCGCTTTTTCGTCAATCTTAGCTGGCTGGATGTACCAACGACGCACATATAGGGTCTCGCCGGCGCCTTGAAAGGCACTGCGATAGACTTCTTGTAGGTCAGTCTGTAGCATACTGGCACCGCGTGCTTTGTCAATCTCGCCCATCGCCTCAGTATGTAAGGAGCTGCGATACTCTTCCACCGACTCTTGCACACTATCGATGATATGCTGAGCACTACCATCATCTAGATTGGTCACATTGGATACTGTAGCGATGATATTATCAGGACGGTCACAGACTTCTTTATAGTAACCGATATTTTTTGCGTCACCGACGATAACTAGAGGTAGCTTATGCTCGCCCCATAGCTCTTGTACGCTTTTATCGACTTGGTTAAAGAACTCTTTTAGATGGCTGCTTTCGTTATTTGATGAACGATCCGAACCACCATCGCTAGTCATGTATAAGCCGTTATTATCAATAGGGAAAGGTATGTTTTCCATATTGTTTTGCTTATCATCTTCAGGCTGAAACTCTGCTACTACGCGATCATTAGAGGCTTCAATCAAGCGCGCCATATCACGAGTAATGACCACCGCATAAAAGTGTACTGCGCTTGCCATATCACGGACTAAATCACGTGTTGCAAAGCTATCGGAGATGACTACCCGCTCAGTCGTATCTATAGGCATACGCACCACTTGTACATCATCTGTACTTGCAAAGATAGCTAGAGTATCGAGGTTATAATTATGATTTAATTCATCTATCTTGGCGTGAATACCTTCTAAAATCGTTGTTGCGGTCTGCTTATCATATTCTTTATTTAGACGGTCTTCGGCAACTTTTAGCTGGTTCTTTAGGGCAATAGGATCTTTTTCGTTTGCAGGATGCTCACGGTGGGTTTTGACAAAGATACTTACCGCAGGGTTTGCTTTGGTTTCGCGTAAACTCTTAAGCGTCGCTTTCATAAATCATGCTCCTTATTTTATTATCGTTTGTTTTCTAGTAGTTTTGTTTTTTAGTGCTAGTCTTTCAGTGCTTTTCTATTGGTGATTGTCTTTTAGTGTTTATCTTTAAGTGATTGTTGTCTTAACAATTATGATGCTAGCAATTTCACTCTATAAGCTATATGGTTGCTTTGCAAGCAAATGATAAGGCTTTGTAAGCAAATTAAAACAAATCCTAGATTCATCATACCGCTGGCTATCGCTCAATCCCATCAAAAACGCAGCAATAAGCGTTCGTGCCAATAGCAGGACGTCATTAACATATCGACTTATTGGGCACGAGCTATAGCATCAGAGCCATGACACAGCATGCGAAAAACACTCGCTATAATTCGCCATAGCCATAAAAGCTTGCGGCTTGCATTCTCCACCAAACATACCCATCTTTTATCTTATACCTATTTTTAACCCTTACTTTGGATATTTTTATGACTGCTTTAGCGACCCATTTGCGCCTTGTTGATTTTCCTTCAGCAACGCCTAATCATTTACAACAACAAGTCACGAAAGCTATCGATGAAGCCAATGACTTTTTGGATCAGCTCAGTGCCTCTCAAGCCCAAGACTCTACCCCGATAAGCGCGGAACAAGCGCTTGATGATATCATGCAGTTCGATCATATTAATTTAGCACTAGATCGTAGTTGGGGCGTGTTGTCGCATCTTAATAGCGTGATGAGTAATGATGATATTCGCCACGTGCACCACGAGTTGCTACCGATGTTATCGGCTTATGGTACTCGTGTTGGGCAGCACAAGCCGCTTTTTGAGCGCTACCAAGCGATCGTTGAGGATACAGAGCTCTACTCTCAGCTTGAGCCTGCGCGCACACGGGCGATTGCTTTGGCACTACAAAGGTTTGAGCTATCAGGGGTAGCGCTGCCAAAAGCGCAGCAAGAGCAGTTTGCCGCTATTCAAAGCAAGCTATCGACTCTGTCCGCCACTTTCTCCGATCACATCTTGGATGCAACCCAAGCTTATGCTTTGCCTCTACAAAATGAGCAATTGGCAGGGGTAACGGAGAGCGGTCTTGGTCTGCTAGCCGATGCAGGCGAGCAGTATAAGGCTCATCAGCTGGCCTGTGATAAGCTAACGCAAGCTGAAATCGATGCGCTGCCGACGCCTTATTATGTGGCGACGCTCAATATTCCTGTTTATTTAGCCGTGATGACACACGCCGATGATCGTCAGCTCCGCGAAACTTTATACAAAGCTTATGTCACGCGCGCCTCAGAGTTTGATACTCATACCAACGCCAAAGGTGAGTCGTTAAACAACGCCGATATCATGAGTGACATCCTACAGCTACGCGAACAAAAAGCGGCGCTGCTTGGCTTTGATAACTATGCCGAGGTGTCACTATCGACGAAGATGGCGGATAACGTCGCTGAGGTCGAGACGTTTTTACGCAGCTTAGCGGCCAAGGCAACGCCCGTTGCCCAGCAAGATCTAGCGCAGTTACAAGAGTGTGCCAAAGAGTATGGTATTACCGACTTACAGCCTTGGGATAACGCTTATATCGCCGAAAAAGTGAAGCAAAATAAGTTCAATCTATCCCAAGAAGCCATACGTCCTTATTTCCCTTTACCCAAAGTCATTGAGGGATTATTTGCCATTGTTGAGCGACTTTATGGCATCACCGTTATTGAGCAAGACTCAGCGGATAATGACGCGAATACGTCCGCTTCGCTTTGGCACAGAGACGCGCGCTTTTATCAGCTATTCGATAGCGATGATAGCTTGATTGGTGGGTTTTATTTCGATTTGTTTGCGCGCAGTGGTAAGCGCGGCGGCGCTTGGATGAGTGGCTTCCAAGCGCGCTATCGCTATGATAATGAGGGTTATGAGCAGTTGCCTGTGTGCTTTATGGTCGGTAACTTTACACCAGCCCTCGCCGGTAAACCCAGCTTACTCACTCACGATGAAGTATTGACCCTATTTCATGAGTTCGGTCATGGTCTGCACCATTTGCTAACACAAGTGAGCGTCGGCGATGTGGCCGGCGTCAATGGTGTGGAATGGGACGCCGTCGAGCTGCCGAGCCAATTTATGGAGAACTGGGCATGGGACTCTGAAGGGATTGCGCTTATTAGCAGTCACGTCGAGACGGGCGAGCCGCTACCGCAAGACAAACTTGACGCCCTGCTTGCCGCCAAAAACTTCCAAAGCGGTATGCAAACGCTGCGCCAAGTCGAGTTTGCTTTGTTTGATTTACTCATTCACGCGCAAACGCCCGCGCCCGATTACGAAGGTATTTTAGCGACACTAAATGCGGTACGCGCCGATATCGCTATCATGGATACGCCTGATTATAACCGCTTTGCCAATGGCTTTAGCCATATCTTCGCAGGCGGCTATGCGGCGGGTTACTATTCTTATAAATGGGCTGAGCTATTATCTGCTGATGCGTTTAGTAAGTTTGAAGAAGAAGGTATTTTTAATCCCAGTACTGGCAAAGCGTTTCGCGATACCATACTGTCAGTAGGAGGCAGCTTGCCTGCTAAGATCAATTTCGAGAACTTCCGTGGTCGCAGCGCGAGTATTGACGCTTTACTGCGCCATAGCGGTTTTGACATGGCAGATAGCAAAGCTGCCAATACACAGATATCAAATGAGGCCGGCTAATGCGTTATCAATCTGAGCGCCCTAAACGCCGATTTTTGGCAGGGGTGCGCTGTCCTAAATGTCAAGCGTTAGATGCTATTGTGCAAGTCAATATATTCGTTCCGGAAGCGGATGAATATATCGAATGCACCCAGTGCGATCATAGCGAGCGTCGCCCTGATTCTGATGAGGTCAGCGCAAAAAACCATCTTGAGGATCAGCTAGTACGCGATGCTATGCCGACTGGCACTCGTGGTACAGTTAAGTTTAAACCTTAAGCAAAGCAATAAGTATTTTATAATTCTGTCTTTATTCTCAAGGCCTATCAATCGATAGGCTTTTTACTTTTAGTTTGCTATAGTTTTGTTATAGTATAGCCACCTGACTTCTAGTAGCCACTGGCAAGCATATGACCTCCAAAAATCCACGTTCTACCTTTAGCAAAGGCAAAAAACACCAGTCTGCAAAACCACGTCATAAAAAATGGCTAGTGGCGGTATTACTTTTGCCTATTCTTATCATCGGCTATCTGTTTTGGTCGCAGCCTTCTTCTGATACCACAGTCGCACCTATGGTCGCGCCGCCAACCATAACCCAGCAAAGTGATGCGGCGGCGCGCTCTGCCGACCCTAGTACAGAACCTAGCGCAGAAGATACTATTATCGAGTCGGATACCAAGAGTGATAATGATGCTATTAATGGCTCTAGCAATGACAGTATTGTTGATGAAAATTTGAGCGCTAGTAAAGATAATGCCACTGAGAATAAATCGAATGTAGCCATACCGAGCTCGAAGGCCATTACCGATGCACCTATACCAGAAACTGATACGCTCGCCAAAGAAGAGATTGACCGTTTAGCGGATGAGCATCAGCGCCTAAAAGAGCAAGAGAACATCGATGCTGAGCAAATTGAGATGACTAAGAGCTTGACGCAAATGAAAGCGCAGCAAATCGAATTACTCGAACGACAAATCGCTGAATTAGAAGCAAGGCAAGTGGCTCAATGATAATCTAGTCAGTAAGCGCTGACTTATCAAAGCTATCAACAATAGGACTATCGTCATGGCTACTATCGAGCAAACCCATACGCCTATTTTGAACAGTAACGCGCAAGTCCTTATCTTACCCGTCAATAGCACTGGCGTCCTGTTAGATCCAGTATTAACGCGCTGCAAGACGCTTTATCCTGATAACTATCAGCGCTACCATCGCGCGTGCCGTGATGGCAGCCTAATGGTTGGCAGCTGCTTACTACACAAGCGTCAACGTGAGCTTGCCGGTCTTAGCGCCGCGCATAATGGTAATCAGCCAAACTACATTGCCAATTTAGTCATCTCTGATCACCCTTATCATTCTGCTCGCACTCGCTGGCTCACTGCAGCTTTGATAGATCTGCAACAGCAGCTGATGCCGCTGATTCGCTATCAAGGCGTCCGTAAAGCCGCTTTATTAGCGCGTCCCCTCCTCGCCTCTAGCTCTGCTAATAGGACTGAACCTAACCGTACTGGTCTGACGACAGAGACGACGGCTCTTCCTTTGGATTGGCATTCAGTGGTTCTACCCTTAATTAATCAGCACTTGCAAGCCCTCCCTAAATTACGTATTGCAGTGCATACTCCTAAGAGCCTTTCGCTATAAAGGAGGCTACTTTACAAAGTGGCTATTGTATAACTTTGACTCATCGCCCGTGTTCAAAGCGTGTTTTGTAAAATACCCTGTATAGTAAAATCAAAATGTGCTAAAAACAGTGTTTACTACTTAATGACTAAAGCGACGAGCGAGACTGTCGCTAAGCGGCGACGAATGCCGCGACTTAAAGCATATAAAGCGTCGCGATCTACAGTATTATAATTTTCTGACAAAAGGACTGTCTATGAAAACCCTCAGAACTCCCGACTCGCATTTTGATAATCTACCTGACTTCGATTTTGCGCCAAATTATTTGATGGTTGCTGATGGCGATGGCGACGCAGTCTTATGATAATGATACAGTTACAGGCGTAGAAGTCGTCAAAGACGATACTGTGGTCTATGAAGATGGCGACTTTGAAGAGTACAACGAAGCGCTTGATTTTGAAGAAGATAGTCAAGACAGCTCGGCTAAAGACAGTTCAATTAAAGACAGCATCGAAGAACTAAAACAGTCAGTCGACCAAAAATCGAAGAACGACAAAGATGGCGAGTCGCAAAAGTCTAGCGAAGATAAAAACACTGATAAAGAGCAAACGTCTATATCGCCACTAGTGGCTTTTTATATCCAAAATCTTTGACATATTATTGCTACCAACAAGCCCTTAGAGCTTAATTATTTTGAAAAAACAGACCAGCCTGTCTGCTCTCCGAGTAGCTCTAAAGCTTTGGTCCCAAGTTTCGAGTTGCCGACTGAATTTAGGCCCGGTGACCATACTGCAATTGCGCCTTTGCCTGGTGCTATGGTAAGAATACCACCGCCGACGCCGCTTTTACCCGGTAGACCCACCTGATAAGCAAACTCTCCAGAGCCATCATAGTGACCACACATCATCATCAACGAATTGATCCGCTTAGATTGCTGCGGGCTGATTACCTTTGCCCCTGTGGGTTGATTGACGCCATTGGAGACCAAAAACAGACCGGCACGGGCCAACTGCTCACAGCTCATAGCAATCGAGCATTGATAAAAATAAGTGTTAAGAATTTTATCGACATTGTGCTGTAGATGACCGAAAGATTTCATAAAATGCGCAAGCGCCGCGTTGCGATCTTCGTGGTCAATCTCAGACGTCGCTACTTTGTAGTCAAAGCAGATCGTCTCATCGTCTGCGATAAAGTGCACAAACTGCAATATTTCATCTAATATTTCTGTGGGCTCGCGTCCGAGCGTTATCGCATCGACCACAGCAATGGCGCCTGCATTGATAAAAGGGTTGCGCGGCCTGCCCGATTCATATTCTAGTATAGTGATCGAGTTAAAAGGATCGCCCGAAGGTTCGCGGCCGACATGACGCCAAAGCGCGCTGCCGAGTTTGCTCAGCGCAAGGGTTAATGTAAATACTTTGGAAATACTTTGTATAGAGAACAGCGTTTTGGCGTCGCCTGCCGAGTACATTTGCCCATCCGGGGTCGCAACAGCAATGCCGAATTGATTGGGGTCGACATGGGCGAGCTGCGGAATGTAATCTGCCACTTTTCCGCGCTCGGTCTCCAGCGCCATTTGGGCAGCAATGTCATCCAAGATTTGTTGCATCATAAAGAGTAACCGTGTTTTATAAGTTTTCTTAAATAGCGGTGATTTTAACTTAATTTAGCAGGATGTTGCGTGCAGCTTACGACACTCAACATTGTAAAGTACAAATTACTTTCATCATATTATTCAGAAGCAAAACCCATACAAAAACCGCCCTAACTATGAAGCTAGAGCGGTTTTTGTATTTGTACTCAATTAGATTGAGCTAAAACTACTTATTCAGCAGCGGCATCTTGCTCAACGCCTTTCATAGTCAGCTTGATGCGACCACGGTTATCGACGTCTTGTACTAAGACTTTAACGGTTTGGCCCTCAGATAGATAGTCAGAAACATTCTCAACACGCTCTTCAGCGATTTGTGAGATGTGTACTAGACCATCTGTATTTGGTAAGACGTTCACAAATGCGCCAAAGTCTACGATACGCGCGACAGTACCTTCATAAGTTTTACCGACTTCAACCTCAGCTGTAAGCGCTTCGATTTTACCGATAGCGGCTTTGGTTGCGGCTTTGTTTTCGCCAAAGATACGGATGGTACCAGCATCATCGATATCGATGACCGCACCTGTCTCTTCAGTTAGCTGACGGATCATCGCGCCGCCTTTACCGATGACGTCACGGATTTTATCAGGGTTGATCTCAATCACTGCATAGTTCGGTGCATGCGCATTGATTTCAGTACGGCTCTCAGGCAGTACTTTATTCATTGCATCTAAGATATGGATACGACCCGCATGAGCTTGCTTAAGCGCTTGCTCCATGATGTCCGGCGTAATGCCTTCGATTTTAATATCCATTTGCAGGGCGGTGATACCGTCTTTAGAACCAGCAACCTTAAAATCCATGTCGCCAAGATGATCTTCGTCACCTAAGATGTCAGATAAGACCGCAAAGCGCTCGCCTTCTTTCACTAGACCCATAGCGATACCAGCGACTGGTGCTTTAAGTGGCACGCCTGCGTCCATCAAGGCAAGGCTAGCACCACAAACAGAAGCCATAGAAGAAGAACCGTTTGATTCTGTGATCTCTGATACCACGCGGATGACATACGGGAAGCGTTCGCTGTCTGGTAGCATCGCTTGCACACCGCGGCGCGCTAGGCGACCATGACCAATCTCGCGACGCTTTGGAATGCCTTCGCGGCCGGTCTCGCCCACTGAGAAATGCGGGAAGTTATAATGCAACATGAAATGATCACGGATCGTACCCGCTAATGAGTCAATCATATTGACATCACGGCTGTTACCCAAAGTGGTGGTCACTAGCGCCTGAGTCTCACCGCGAGTAAATAATGCTGAACCATGCGTATAAGGAAGCACGCCAACTTGTACGTCTAGCGCACGCACAGTATCCAAATCACGGCCGTCGATACGCGGCTTACCTGACAAGATGTTGTCACGTACCGTACGATACTTAAGGTCATTATAGATGTCTTTTAGCTCAGCGACTTTGCTACTGTAGTCCTCAGACTCGCTATCACCTGCTAGCGCTTCGATAGCGGCGTCTTTAATTTCATCAAGTTTCGTGTAGCGATCTTGCTTGTTTTTAATGCTATAAGCATCAGCCACTTGCGCGCCGAACTGCTCTTTCATAGCAGATTCTAGCTGCTCATCGGTCTTTGGTGCTTCATACTGCTGCTTAGCCGTACCGACTTCCTCAGCTAGCGAGATGATATTATCGATGACAATTTGCTGCTGCTCATGACCGTAGAGTACCGCACCAAGCATTTGATCTTCTGAGAGCTCAGCGGCCTCAGATTCAACCATCAGTACAGCAGACTTAGTACCAGCAACCACTAGATCAAGATCACTCTCTTCTAGCTGCTCAATTGTTGGGTTTAGGACGTATTCGCCATTCATAAAGCCAACACGCGCCGCTGCTACAGGGCCATTGAATGGCGCATCAGAGATAGCCAGTGCCGCTGAAGCACCAATGAGGGCTGCGATATCAGCAGACTGAGTCTTATCTGACGAGACAACCGTCGCTGTGATTTGAACTTCGTTGACATAACCTTCAGGGAATAACGGACGAATCGGACGGTCGATAAGACGTGAGGTTAAGGTTTCGTTTTCACTAGCACGGCCTTCGCGTTTGCCATAAGCGCCTGGGATTTTACCCGCAGCATACATTTTTTCTTGATAGTTAACGGTCAACGGGAAGAAGTTTTGACCTTCTTTAGCTTCAGACTTGACGACCGCTGCAACTAAAACCGTAACACCGCCCATATGTACCATAATAGAGTTTGCTTGACGGGCAACACGGCCAGTCTCGATAACGACTTGCTGGTCGCCATATTGAAACTCACGGGTAATGGTATTAAACATTGACTGGTTTGACATATAAATTTTTTCCTAATGTTGAATGACGAAAATGATAGTCGCCTGTATAAACAGCGCGCTTATCGCTCGTTAAAACTTTTAATAAATGCTTTGGCGACTGACGACTATCGATAAGCTAAACAAACCAAGCTCCACCGCGCCTATAGTAACTTATGTGCTTATATTAACTAATGTGCAAGTACTGGCACTGAATAAAAATCCATATATTATATTTTACTTCTTTATAAACTTGATAACGCTACTAGTATCAATAATCTTGATAGCACTTTTATACCATCGCCTATTTTACAGAGATTTGTGGCCATTGACCAATTAATTGCAACCCTAAGCACTCTTTATGTTAGCGACTGGTTATTGTCATAACAGGCTTTGCGACCTCTGCTATTTTACAGTCTGGTTTACCACTTCAAATAATGATAATGGGTCAACTATCCATACGGCATAAAAAAACGGTGTGAAACTATTCCACACCGTCTTATACTGCTCAAGTCTTGCTGTATTAATCTCATCTACCTTATCGGTAGAGGTTAAATTAACGACGCAGACCTAACTGGTTGATCAAAGTAGAATAACGACCAAGATCTTTACCTTTTAGGTAATCAAGTAGTTTACGGCGAGTGTTAACCATACGGATAAGACCACGGCGGCTATGATGATCGCCTTTGTGCTCTTTAAAATGGTTCTGTAGATCGTTGATACGAGCACTCAATAGAGCAACTTGTACTTCTGGTGAGCCAGTATCATTTTCGCCGCGTTGGTATTGGGCGATGATTTGTTCGCGATCGGTATTCGTTAGCATAATAGTCTCCAGCAATGCTAAGGGTTAAATAACTTATTCAATCAATTTGAACGGTTATCAAACTATAAAGTAAATAAAATAGCCCACTTCTCATTCAGGGCAACCCTGCATTACTAGAGTTACCCTATTGACAAGCAAGCTTAGGTTGTTAGCTTCAATTTAAGATATAAGCAATACCAAGTCGGTGAAACCATGACGTTGATAAACTTATTGTAATGGTAAGTCTGTAGTCTAAAGACTACAAGCCTTCCCTATTAAAACTTGGCGCTAGTATAACAAAAAACGGCTCAACTAGCAGCAATTATTCGCAGTAGTTTGAACCGTTTACAATTTAAGCCGTGTCCACTCTAAGCTATTTGTAGTTTAAATTATATAAACTAGAGTAGACATGGCAAAAGTATCGATAGTTATCAGTTAGCTTACTTTTTATTCAGATCGTCTTCTTTAGCAGTTCCGCCTAAAGCATCATTATCTAAAGGGGCAGTTGTTGCCTCGGCTAAGCTATCAGGACTCTTATCTTCTTTTGGGTTGATGTCGTCAGCTAGCTTTTCGATCCGCTGCTCTTCTTTGTCCATGTTTTTCTCTGACTTATCCATATTATCTCCCTATCTGATTGCGTTGACCTGTTGTTGTCTTGGCATTCAATGAATACATACTGAAAATTAAGCTATTACTTATCTTTCTTAGCTTCTTTTACATTATCAGCAATACGATCTGCTGCAGCTTCACTATCTGTCGTGTGGTTGTCTTCTGTTTGGCTCTTAAGAGACGCTTCTGCTGACTCTGAACGCTGCTGTTCAAGCTTAGTATCGTTTGGGTTAGGCTGTGTCATAATAATATCCTCTGTAAGTTAAGTTATCATTGTTAAATGATTGGTTATCAAAATTATCTAATTTTTAGAATGTATTAGTATCTATAAAAAACGGCTCATTTAGACAGTGCTTTATCGATAGCTTCAACGAAATTATTAATATCATCTGGGTTGCGTGAAGTGATTAAGTTACCATCGACCTGCACGGTTTCATCAACGAAAGTTGCTCCGGCATTCTCTAAATCTGTCTGTAATGAATGATAGGCCGTTAAGGTTCTACCTTTAGCAATACCAGTATTAATAAGTGTCCAAGGCGCATGACAGATAACAGCTAAAGTCTTATCGCTGTCATTAATAGCTTTTATGATGCTATGGGCTTGCTCGTTACCACGAATGGTATCAGCGTTAACGGTACCACCCGGCAATACTAAAGCATCGTACTCATCGGTATTCGCCTCTTTGGCAAAGATATCAGCAGTGAACGTATCACCCTTGTTGACATCCTGATTCATCGCCTGAACTTCTTTGTCATCGTTGGTTGTTATGAGCAGTGTCTTATAACCTTTGTCTTTAAGCTTATTGTTGACCTCTTCGTACTCAGCTTGTTCAAAGTTATTATGTAATAAAAATGCAATAGTCTTCATGGACCACCTCTTTTATTCGTGACGTTAATTTAGCTTGCTGGTATTATCATTATGATTGCTTAGATTCACTTTAATAGTGTGCTATTAAGTGCTATTGTTATTTTATGACTCAAACTTTCCTTCACTGGAATTATAGTTATTATTTAATTTTTCATCCTTACTTCTTCTTGTTTTAATTTTTCTTGTTTTTCTATTTTTATGTCAAGCTTTCCTGAGCTGACTTAACTACTGTATAAAAAAAGCAGGTTTCGTTATACACAAAACCTGCAATGAAATGTATGAGTATGTGATTAATGTAATTCACTAGTAACTGATATTATCGTTATAGATGAATCATTTTCTTAGGTTGTAGGCGTCCATTGAGACTGATAGCGCCTAAGCCAATAAAATGGCCTTGCGCATCTAGCAGTCTGATATCGACAGGAAGCTCATACTCAAGGGTTTGTTCATTCTTACGGTCAGCAGGCTCGTCTTCTAATTTTGCCTGAGTCTTATGAGATAAGCTTTGTAGAATATAATCTCTTAAAGGCTTGTCAATTTGCTCAATGACATTTAGGCGTTGACCTAAACGTAGACGTTGACATTGCTTATCACCTAATGACATTGCAGTGGCAATATCAATGCACGCATCTACTGGCAACAGCTGCTCAAAGCGGCTATCTAAAGACAAGGCTTCTAGGCTTGGAATATCAATAGCCTGCTCACTATCAAACTTACCGACCTGCATACGGCGTAGTGCCGTCAGGTGTCCTAAGGTGCCTAGTGCTTTGGCGATATCTTCTGCTAGCACCCGAATATAAGTACCTTTGCTACAAGTCACGACCAGGTCGATCTTATCGGCATCAATTTGAGTCAAAGTCAGCGCGGTTATGACGATATCGCGTGCAGGACGGTCAATCTCTATACCAGCACGGGCATACTCGTACAACTTTTTGCCGTCTTTTTTGAGCGCTGAATACATCGGCGGTATTTGCTGCTGCGCGCCTATAAACTGCTGAGCCATATTTTGTAGCGTATCTGCATCTAGCTCTGGAATCTGTGCTCGCGCGATAACCTGACCATCAGCATCGCCAGTGTCCGTTTGACTACCAAGTAGTATCGTTGCCTGATAAGACTTATCGGCATCGAGCTGATAATGACTAAATTTTGTTGCCTCTCCAAGACAAATGGGGAGAAGACCGGTTGCCATCGGATCAAGGGTGCCGGTATGACCCGCCTTTTTACTATTGTGTGCAGGCGACTGAAATAAGTACTTCACTTTTGACACCACTTGCTGTGAGGTCATGCCTTGCGGCTTATCGATTAAGATAACGCCAGATACTTTTTGTCTTGGTACTGTGCTTTTATTGGTCATTTTCTTGGCTTTCAACTTCGTCTTCATTTTGCTCAGTTTTGCTTACTGCTTGATTGATCAAATCCATCATGTAGTTACCACGAGCAGTCACTTCATCATAATGGAAACGCAGACGCGGCGTGGTACGCGTTTTGAGAGTATGACTCAGCTCAGTGCGCAAAAACCCAGCGGCTTTATTGAGCACTTTGACACTCTCTTCATGATTGGTCTTAGTCATCGTATCGTTGAGCTCAGGCTCCATGATAGTGACATAGACATCCGCGTAGCCAAGATCAGAGCTGACTTTGACGCTAGAGATGGTGACAAAGCCAGTCAAGCGAGGGTCGTTGACTTCATCACGGATAAGCACCGCAAGCTCGCGCTGAATTTGATCTGATAGACGCTGTAAACGTTGATTCATAGTATTGTCCTAGTTTTAGCTTTTGTGATTTATTCTATTATACTTTCTACCAACTACTGCTGTTTGGCGTATTTAAATAACTGTCTTTATAACGCTATGACTAATTGCGGTAAAAAAGGCCTAGCAGGATGAACCTGGTAGGCCTAGTAACTGCTTATTAGAGCTTAATTATTAGAGCTTAAGTTTAAACGTTAGCGATGATGCAGACGCTTAAGCCAGTTATAGTTAATAGTTAAGCTTAGATCGTGCGTTCGAACTCTTGAATCTCAAAGACTTCGATCTTATCGCCCGCTTCAACATCGTAGCCACGAACCGCTAGACCACATTCCATCCCAGTACGTACTTCATTGACATCCTCTTTGTAGCGACGCAGTGACTGCAGCTGACCGGTGAAGATAACTTGATCATCACGCAGGACGCGAATTGGCTTATTACGATAGATCGTCCCTTCGACAACCATACAACCTGCCGCCGCACCGAACTTACTAGAGCGGAACACTTCGCGCACTTCAGCAACACCTAAGATCTTCTCGCGATGCTCAGGAGCTAATAGGCCACTCATAGCGGCTTTGACATCGTCGATTAGGCCATAGATAACGCTATAATAACGAATATCCATGTTAGCGGTATCCGCTTTACGGCGCGCCGTACTATCAGCACGAACGTTGAAGCCTAGTAATACCGCTTCGCTAGATTCAGCCAGGGTGACATCCGACTCTGAGATAGGGCCAACGCCTGAGCTAATGACTCGGACTTTGACTTCATCAGTCGATAGCTCATTCAAGGCTGCTAATAAAGCTTCAAGCGAACCACGAACATCGGTCTTAAGGACGATATTTAAGAAAGATACATCGCCTTGTTCCATTTGCTCAAACATACTCTCAAGGCGCATTTTGTTCTGGCGCTCAAGCTGCTGCTCACGCTCACGGTTGCTTCTAAAGTCAGCGACTTCGCGAGCCTTTTTCTCATCAGAAACGACTAAGAATTCACTACCCGCCGCTGGCGTATCTGGTAAGCCCAAGATCTCAACTGGTATAGAAGGACCGGCTGATTTGATACGTTGGCCGTTTTCATCAGTGATAGCACGGACTTTACCATAGTACTCTCCGGCTAGCACTAGATCGCCTTGCTTGAGCGTACCTTTCTTGACTAGGACACTGACTACTGGACCACGGCCTTTTTCGAGCTTCGACTCAATAACTACACCTTGAGCGGCACCGTCAGTTGGCGCTTCTAATTCCATAAGCTCGGCTTGTAAGCTAATAAACTCTAGTAGCTCGTCGATGCCTTCACCTGTTTTGGCCGAGATACGCGCCATAGGTGTATCACCACCCCACTCTTCTGAAACCACTTCTTTGGTTGTCAGCTCGTTTAGCACGCGATCTGGATCAGCGCTTGGCTTATCCATTTTGTTGATAGCAACAATCAAAGGCGTACCTGCAGCGCGAGCATGATCAATCGCTTCTGCCGTTTGCGGCATCATACCGTCATCAGCGGCCACGACCAAGACAACGATATCAGTCGCTTGCGCGCCGCGTGAGCGCATCGCGCTAAACGCAGCATGGCCTGGCGTATCTAAGAAGGTAATCACACCGCGATCAGTCTCTACGTGGTAGGCACCGATATGCTGAGTAATGCCGCCCGCTTCGCCGGTAGCGACTTTGGTTTCGCGGATCTTATCGAGTAGCGAGGTCTTACCATGGTCAACATGACCCATAATAGTGACGACCGGTGGACGCGTCTGCACGTTACTACTGCGCTCATCGACAGCTTCGTGTAGGTCGTCTTCAACTTTGGTATCGCTAACCGGAACGGGGTTATGACCCATCTCTTCAACGATAAGACTGGCGGTCGCCTGATCGATAGTATCAGATTCGCTTGCCATCTCACCCATTTTCATCAGCAATTTGGTCACTTCACGGGCTTTGACAGCCATGCGCTGAGCAAGGTCCGATACCGTGATTTGCTCGGCGATTTCGACGTCATAGACAATCTTTTCGACCGGTTTTTCAAACTTATGCTGACCTGATTGTGAAGAGCTTAAACCGTTTTTGCGGTTTTTGATTTCACGCTCTTCTTGGTTTTTGCGGCGACGACCGCGAGCACCGGTACTGTTAGCACCGCGTTTGATTTCGCGGCGCTCTTTTTCGAATGACTCCTCTAGTGCGTCACCCACTAAGCCTTTAGCCAATGGCTCGTCCTTACGAACTTCTGCTACTGGCTCACGGTCGGTATATTTACCGGCCATTTTACGCATCTGCTCAAGCGTACGCTTTTGCGCCTCTTCTGCTTGGGCTTGACGAGTTTCGGCTTCGATTTTGCGTAAGCGAGCTTCTTCTTTTTCGCGAGCTTCGCGAGCTTTACGCTCTGCTGCCGTTTCAACTTTTGGCTTAGTAGCCGCGACTTTTTTCTTCTCTTTTGCTTTGATCTCGCTTGCCGCTTTGCCGCCTTTTTTGACCACAACAGAGGCGGCGACATCATCGCTCTTATCTTCTGAATTTTTGCTAGAGCCTAAGCTTGCACGCATCGCAGCTAGAGTCGCTGCTTGACGCTCTTCGGCTTTTTTCTTAGCCGCGTTACGCTCTTCGGCTTCTTTTTCAGCGCGCTGTTTTGCTTCAGCCATTGCTTGTTCGCGCGCCGCTAATTCTTCAGCCATTTTTTCTGGATTAGGCTTGTCGAATACTTTCTTTCTACGCACCTCTACATTGACGCTCTTAGATTTACCTGAAGAGCCAGTCACGCGAGCGGTACTTGTCGTCTTAGATTTGAGACTAATGCGACGCTTTTCTTGTTGGCCATGACTTTGTTTTAAATGTGCCACCAACTTCTCTTGCTCAAGTTCGGTGACTGAGTCATCCTCCCCGCGAGCAGGTAGCCCAGCATCCTGCAACTGCTGCTGTACAGCACTAGCGGTTTTGCCTACCATGTCTGCCAGTTCTTTGACGGTCTTATCTGCCATTGATTATCACCTACTGTCTATTATTTGCTATATATTCAATTCAGTTGTTGGCTACAAATGATTGTGCTTAGACTGGTTTTGATTTTTATGTCGTAAGCCAGCCTTTAGTTATCGATAGCATACCACCAAAAGACAGCGGTATGCTTCTAATACCTATTCATTGAACCAAGATTCCCGAGCTTTCATGATAAGCTTACCTGCGGTCTCGGAGTCTAAGCCTTCGATATCTTCGATATCAAATACAGCCTGCTCTGCCAAATCATCAACGGTGATGATGTCTTTTTGCGCCATTTTATAGGCCCAGCTGACAGTCATCCCTTCTAGATCTTGCAGCTCTTGACTAGGCTCTTTCATGTTTTGTTGTTTGACCAGCTCATCTGCGATGACGACTTCTTTAGCGCGCTCTTGAATCATGTCAATCGCTTCGTCATCTAACCCTTCAATATCATAAAAAGTCTCAACCGGTACATAAGCTACCTCTTCGATACTCGTAAAACCGATATCGACAAGGGCTTGCGCTAGGTCCTGATCAACCTCTAAGCGATCATAGAAAAGATCGATAAAGGCTTTGGTCTCATCTTGTTGACGCTGCTGATACTCTTCTTCTAGCATCATGTTGAGCTTATAGCCGGTTAATTCAGAAGCCAAGCGCACGTTTTGACCTTGTGAGCCAATAGCGCGGGCGAGCTGATCATTCGTGCTAAAAATGATATCAGCGGTCTTAGTATCTTCATCAAGGATAATACTGCTCACATCGGCAGGCTCTAAGGCGCTGATGATAAATTGTGCTGGATCGTCTGACCATACCACGACATCAATACGCTCACCATCAAGCTCTTGCTGCACCGCTTGGATACGAGTACCGCGCATACCGATACAAGCGCCGACCGGATCGATACGGTTGTCATTGGTCTTTACAGCTATTTTAGCACGAGTACCAGGCAGACGAGCGACATTACGAATCTCGATAATCTCTTCTGCGATCTCCGGCACTTCTTTTTGCATCAAGGCTGAGAGCATCTCAGGATGAGTACGCGACAATAATAACTGCGCGCCGCGGTTATCACGGTTGACATGATAAAGAATAGCGTTGATACGCGATTTGACGCGTAGCTGCTCACGGGGCAACATCTGATCACGTGATAGATAACCTTCAGCGTTATCACCTAAATCAATAATGTAGCCATCACGAGTTTGTTTTTTGACTTCACCATACATCATCTCGCCAATACGCGGCTCAAAAGCGTCCGCTACTAGCGCCCGCTCCGCTTCACGGATCTTTTGAATGATAACTTGCTTTGCCTGCGTAGCCGCGATACGACCAAATTCAATTGATTCTATCTGCTCTTCTTTTACATCGCCGATAGACCATTCGTCTTGATCAAGATCAGTAATAGCGAGCTGACACGCTGGCATCTCATGGTCTTCATCCGCCACTACTGTCCAATAGCGATAGGTATCATAATCACCAGTATCACGGTCAATGGCGACGCGAACCGCCACTTCAGGCTGCTCGGTGTAGACCTTCTTTTTTGTTGAGACTACTAAAGCATCTTCAATAGCTTCAAAGATATCTTCAGGATTTAAGCCCTTTTCATTACTGACGGTTTCTACTACCGTTAAAATTTCACGACTCATGCTATACCTGTCCTATCATCTTATAATTGGCTTAAATGTTGTTATCTGTTTGCTAATCTTAAGCATTAATCATCTTCATAAATTAAGTTAGCTTTGTCAATATTACTTAGTGCAATCTCAAAGCGCTCGCCATCGCTAGTGGTCAGCTGTAAAGAGGTATCGTCCATACTATCGAGCTTACCGGTGGCTTTACGGCGTTTTTTATCGCCTTGCCCGATCGCAGAGATCAAACGCAAACTTATCGTTTGGCCGATATATTCACGCATCTGCTCATCTGAGAAAAAAGCACGATCAAAACCAGGAGAAGACACTTCTAGTACAAATTCGCCAGCGATAGGATCATGTACTTCTAGTACACCGCTCACTTGATGATTGACCGCTGCGCAATCCTCAATAGTGACGTGTTTGTCCTGTTCTTGTTCTTCAGGCAACGCTTCAATGTAAATGCGCAATAAGGAGCGATTGCCTTGCGGCGTAAATTCAATACCCCATAGCGAGACATCACAAGCCTCCACAGCAGGCTCAATAATCGTAGTTAACTCTGCAACTTTGGTCGAAAGCTTCATAATCTATTTATATTTTCCTGTTCACTTATCGGTAGTTTTAGTCACGACGCACTGATCACCATAGAGGCTGGTTGTCATACTCAATGCCGCTAGTACCTAGTGAATCATATTAGGGATTAAATTGTTATCTTCAAGGACAACATAGTAAAGAATAGAGCAGAAGATAGTATTGCTTACGAGTATCGTAACATAGCAATCAGCAAGGACTGGTAGCAAATGATGACAAGTATTTTGTGCTGTCATTTAGGATTAGAGTATCGAATTAACCCTATTCTTCTTAGCTAAAACGTATAGTAGATACTGACATTATACTGATAGTACTGCACTAATAATGCTGAGCCGCAGATACAAAAAAACCCACAAACATAATGGTGGGCTAATCGACACTGATATCTCAATACAACAGAATATTAGTGTACAAACATCAGTATTAAAAAGTGGTAGCGGGGGCTGGATTTGAACCAACGACCTTCGGGTTATGAGCCCGACGAGCTACCAGACTGCTCCACCCCGCAACAATTTAGAATGCATATTATAGGGAAGGTTTATCACCTTGTCAATCTTTATCTGAAATAAACTTCAAATCAAAGATTGCTATAACGACATTGCCTTAACACAACTAAAGTACAAACTACTTACTTAATTGGTGCGATTGGGGGGATTTGAACCCCCACGGCTTGCGCCACCACCCCCTCAAGATGGCGTGTCTACCAATTCCACCACAATCGCTTATCGCTAACCGTCTACTGGTATAAATAACGGCTATCGTTTACTGCTATAACCTTCTATCTTATTTACTTATTAATAATAAGTGCCATGCTTGAGGTTGGCATCACTAAGATAAAACATCGTAAAAACAGGCAAGCATTGTAAAACTAACCCTTACAAATAGCAAGGCCTGCGTATAAAAATAACTACTGCTGAGGATTTTGCGTCAATGGACGCGGGGTTTGCGGCGCTGAAACTGGCGCATCTAAACGAAACTGATCTTCCGCTTGTTCGCGAGCATGCACGGCTAATACCATACTAGTAATAAAAAATATCACCGTCAGTACCGCTGTCGCACGAGTCAAAAAGTTAGCGCTTCCTGCCGCGCCAAAAACCGTGCCAGAAGAGCCGGCACCGAAAGAAGCTCCAGCATCAGCCCCTTTGCCATGCTGTATCAAGATCAAGCCAATCATGGCAATGGCCACGATAATATGCAAGGCTAATATAAAAGTAAACATGGGGTCCTCTTCTGCCGCATAGTGACGACTGGTAAAAGTAGTGACGACTGGTAAATTACGAAGGCTATAAAACAAAGACTGTAAATAAGGCGCATTGTACACGATTACAAGGGCGGTGTTAAACCCACTTTCATCGACTGACAAGGCGTTTTGATACCAGTCAATCTGCGCCTGCCAATATATCGTCGTTCTCAAGCGCTATTTTTGCTATGCTCTTAGCCTTTAGCATTCAGCCTTTGGCGCGACTAAAAGCGTCGGCTATCGCTAAAAAACTATCGGCTTTTAATGAAGCGCCGCCTACTAACGCGCCATCTATCATAGCGCTTGCAGCAAAACTATCCGCATTATCAGCATTGACGCTACCGCCATATAGCACAGTGACCTCTGGAGACTTTGGCGCAAAACTGGCGATTTGTTGTTTGATATGCTGATGAGTCGCGCTGACCTCGCTCACCGTAGGTACTTTACCAGTGCCAATGGCCCAAACCGGCTCATAAGCGATGATCAAACGCTCAGCTAATGCTTGCGTCTGTACAGAGTCTGTTTGTAGCAAACTTTCGACAACGGTCAGCTGCTCATCAAGTACACTAATGGTTTGCTTGGCATCATACTCCTCTTGAGTCTCACCAATGCATAGCACTACCCCAAGGCCTTGAGCAAAAGCGCAGTTTAGTTTGGCTAGTAAGCTATCATTAGACTCGTGATGATATTGCCGACGCTCCGAATGACCCAAAAGCGTCCAACTCGCTCCAGCATCTGCGACTTGCTGCGCTGAGCAATCTCCCGTATAGGCGCCGACTGTAGCGCTATGCGCACTGATGTTCTGCGCGCTCACTTGGATAGATGCGTTTTGCAGGCGCGCGCTGACAGCAGCAAGATGCACACAGCTTGGCGCCACCATAAGATGACAATACGGGTTGTCGGCACCTCTGTCCTCAGACGCTACCAACAAATTATCTAGTAATGTATTGACGTCTTTGCTCGTTGCCGGATTTTGTTTCCAATTGCCAATTACCCAAGCCTGCATAACTCATCTACCTTGTGTCATCTGTCATTGCCAATATGGCTAGTCTGCGCGCCAGTATAACAAATATTTGGCGAGCGCTATAGTAGTCGCTTACGATGTATAAAGCGCTAGCACGAGCTATCGTAGCCCTCTTTTTTGATTACCTCATGAGTATAAGGGGTTGTCCCTATAAAAGGTTCAGATATGCTTATATCAGTATGAAGTCATTATGAAATAAACTCTATATTCTCTAGCGTCTGAAACAGTTCTGTTTTTTACGGTATTTTTGCCTATAATTAGGACGAGGTAATCGTTGACCCTAAATTCAAAACTTTATTCAAAACTTTTTGTATGGCTTATAAAAATGGCTAGTAAGTTTCGAAAGTTCTTGCTATCAGCTGAATCAGTTTTGTTATATCCGTTAAGGCTATCAAATGAATCCATGGCGTCAAATATTTAATACCTAAAATAATTTATGTTGGTTGTCACTTTCGGCAGCTGCCGCATCAAGGAGGGTTTATGTCTACCGCTGTCAGCAATTTTGGTAGTCTGGCGCAACAACTAATCAGTGCAGGTGTGGTTAGCGAAACGAATATGCAAACCGCGCAAACCGAGGCGCAGCAGCAGCAAATGGGGCTTGTGCCTTATTTAGTAGAGAATAAAATGGCTGATGCTTACGAGTTGGCTAATCTGTTGTCAAAGTCGTTTGGTGACCCTTTATTTGATCTTAATGCCCTAGAAGCAGACATCGTGCCAAAAGATTTGGTCGATGAGAATATCCTGCGTAAGTTTAACGCCCTACCTATCTTCAAACGCGGACAGCAGCTGTTTGTCGCGCTAAGCGACCCCACACGTATCGACGCTATTGATGCTATAGCGTTTAACTCTCGCCTGTCAGTCGCCACCGTGATCGTAGAAGAGGACAAACTCAAACAGCGCATTGAGACCATATATGCTGACACGATGCAGAGCTTTAGTGGCTTTGCAGATAGCGATCTTAATGTCGATTTTGAAGAGAGTAACGAGGATGAGGATGGCGAGACTCAGCTCAATACTAGCGTCGATGAAGCGCCAGTCGTCAAATTCATCAATAAAATGCTAGTCGATGCCATCCGTATGGGCGCCTCCGACTTGCATTTTGAGCCTTATGAAAAAAGCTATAGAGTGCGCTTTCGGGTCGATGGAGTGATGCAAAAGATGGCCAATCCGCCTGTGCAACTTGCCAGCAAGATTGCGGCGCGTCTAAAGGTCATGTCACAAATGGACATCTCTGAGCGCCGTGTGCCACAAGATGGCCGTATCAAGCTAAAGATCTCTAAAAGCCGAGCCATTGATTTTCGGGTAAGCTCCTTACCAACGCTGTTTGGTGAAAAGCTTGTTTTACGTATTTTGGATCCTTCATCAGCGATGATGGGTATTGAGGCGCTAGGTTATGAGCCAGATCAAAAGGAGATGTTCTTAGAAGCGCTTAATAAGCCGCAAGGCATGATACTGATCACCGGTCCGACAGGGTCAGGTAAAACGGTATCGCTCTATACCGGTATCAATATCCTAAATACCGGCGAGACCAACATCTCAACCGCTGAAGATCCAGTCGAGATCAACCTTGAAGGTATCAATCAGGTCAACGTCAATCAAAAGGTCGGCCTCACTTTTGCCACTGCGTTAAAGTCATTCTTGCGTCAAGATCCAGACATCGTTATGGTTGGTGAAATTCGAGACTTAGAGACCGCTGAGATTGCTATCAAAGCAGCGCAAACCGGTCACTTGGTACTCTCCACTTTGCATACCAACTCCGCCCCTGAGACCTTAACGCGTCTAAAAAATATGGGTGTAGCTTCTTTTAATATTGCCACTTCAGTCAACTTAGTCATAGCCCAGCGACTCGCGCGGCGCTTATGTGGAAGCTGCAAAAAGCCTATCGATGTTCCGCGTCAAAGCCTGCTGGAGATTGGCTTTACCAATAATGATTTGGACAACCCCAATCATATTATTTATGGGCCGGTCGGCTGCAATGAATGCCGTGAAGGCTATAAAGGTCGCGTCGGTATCTATGAGGTCATGAAAGTGAATCCGGAGATCTCACGCATCATTATGGAGGATGGCAACGCTATCGATATTAAGGATGCCGCGCTTAGAACCGGCTTTCGTGACTTGCGGCGTTCCGGTATTATGAAAGTGCTACAGGGCACAACCACTATTCAAGAAATGCTGCGTGTTACTTCTGAATAAAAACGTAGTAGTAAGTAAAAAAGTGGTGAGTCAAAGACTGAGCGCATTTTGTAGGCCGATAGCGAAATAAAATGAGCACTCACTACAAGGGTCATTTTATTATAAAATAGGCTTTGGTCTTGCTCATTTATGTCCTGTTAAGTTCATGTCTTGTTAGACGATAGCGATAGCTTACAAAGATTGATAGCGGTAAACTGACTCATTGTAAGACTTGCTGGTTTTAAGGCTCAATAGCGACCACAACTGAGTCGCTATTTAAGCACAAAGAACGTCGATGGCTAACTTATATGGCTTATTACATGGCTTAGACTGTTAGACTGCCCCAGTCAGATAGATTTTTAGGAGAGACACATGGCTAAAGCGAAAACGGATATGCTGCTAGATTTCGTCTATGACGGGGTCAATCGCCGTGGACAAAAGGTCAAAGGCGAGACGACTAGTCGAAGCTTAGAGCTGGCCAAAGCAACTTTGCGTAAGCAAGGTATCGTAGTCAAAGGCATCAAGAAAAAGCCAAAAGCTTTATTTACTTTCAAAAAAGCCATCAAGCCTATCGATATTGCTATCTTTTCGCGGCAGCTAGCAACCATGATTAAGGCCGGTATTCCTTTAACACAGTCGTTTGAGATTGTCGCGGACTCGCTAGATAACCCAAGTATGAAAGACTTGGTGTTATCGATTAAAGCCGATATCGAAGCCGGTGGCACCTTTGCTGCTGCCCTACGTAAACATCCCCGCTACTTCGATGACCTGTTTTGCTCGCTCGTAGAATCTGGTGAGCAATCAGGGGCGCTTGAGACGATGCTTGAGCGCGTCGCTACCTATAAAGAAAAAAGCGAAATACTTAAATCAAAAATCAAAAAAGCCATGAAATATCCGATCGCTGTTATTGTGGTCGCGGTTATTGTGACGATGATTTTGCTGATTAAAGTGGTGCCGGTCTTCTCAGATTTGTTTAGCTCTTTTGGCGCAGAACTTCCTGCCTTCACCCAAATGGTCGTTGGCATGTCTGAATGGATGCAGTCTTGGTGGTTTGTACTAATTGTCATCATTGGTGCTGCTATTATTGGATTTTCTGAAGCGAAAAAAAGATCAAAAAAATTCCGCGATTTCTTAGATCGTTTGACGCTAAGACTGCCTATCTTTGGTAACATCGCTTATCAAGCGATTATTGCTCGTTTCTCTCGTACCTTATCGACGACTTTCGCCGCCGGTGTACCGCTAATCGATGCTCTAGACTCAACCGCTGGCGCGACGAATAACGTGGTGTACTACAATGCTACTCAGCAAATCAAAAACGACGTGGCAACCGGTCAGCAGCTGCAGTTTTCGATGCGCTCAACCAACTTATTCCCTAGTATGGCGATTCAGATGGTCGGTATTGGTGAGGAGTCGGGAAGTTTGGAGGAGATGCTCGATAAAGTAGCTAGCCACTATGAAAGTGAAGTTGATAATGCAGTCGATGGTCTTACCAGTCTGATGGAGCCACTGATTATGGCGGTGCTTGGCGTATTAGTAGGTGGCCTTGTCATTGCTATGTATTTACCGATTTTCCAGATGGGTTCTGTGGTAGGTTAAAACCGTCACCCAAAGCAACCCTTTAAAGGCCAGTGTTGATGCAATTGCTAGAATTATTACAAAATAATATGAGCGCGGCGCTCATAGTGTTTGGGTTATTAGGCCTGTGTGTAGGCAGTTTTTTGAATGTTGTGATTCATCGTATGCCGCTGATGATGTTTTATTCTTGGCGACAAGAGTGCAGTGAATTTATGTCGCAGCAGCCAGATATCATGCCTGAGCAGTCGGCGGTTTTGGCGCAAGCAGTGGCAAACGATACGCCTATTACTCTCAGTCGCCCTGCGTCGCGCTGTCCGCACTGTGCTCATAAGATTAAGTGGTATGAGAACATACCGCTAGTCAGCTGGCTGGCGCTGCGCGGCCGTTGCTCTGAGTGTCAAGCGAGTATTGGCGTGCGCTACCCTGTTGTGGAGCTAGTAACTGCCCTGCTCTCTGCACTCGTTATTTATCATTTTGGCGTGTCAGCTACTGGCCTATCCGCACTGATACTGGTCTGGACGCTAATTGCGCTAACGGGGATAGACTTCGATACCCAATTGCTGCCTGATAGGCTGACTTTTCCCTTAGCAGGACTGGGACTTGCGGTGAACTCGCAAGGCTGGTTTGTGAGTTCACCGCAATCGATTTGGGGCTTATTACTTGGGTTTTTATCATTGTGGATAGTGGTGAAAGTCTTTTATCTCATCACCAAAAAGCATGGCATGGGTCAAGGCGACTTTAAGCTGCTAGCAGTACTTGGCGCTTGGCTTGGGCCCATGATGCTGCCTTTAATTATTCTCTTATCTTCTTTATTGGGTTCCATCGTTGGTATTATCTTGATGAAAAAGCAAGGTGAAAGTAAGCCTTTCGCTTTTGGACCTTATATTGCTGTTGCCGGCATTATCGCTTTATTATATGGAGCGGACATCATCAACTGGTATTTGGGCATGTACGCCTGATGGCGTGCGCTAGGCTTACAAGACAGTAAAGCAATGTCTACATCCTTACTCGTTATAACCGTTAAGATTATAATCTCATCATGCTCTTGCTTGGATATTATCTTCAATGATATTCGCGCTTTTTTATTCTATTGGCTAAATTAAGTTACTTTTATGACTATCAATGACCGCTCCTTCTCGCAACCCGCTCACGACTCTGCTGCTCGCCCGCAGACTATAAATAAGCGTAAAAATAATAAACTAGTCATCGGTTTGACCGGTGGTATAGGCAGTGGGAAATCCGCGACTAGCGATTGGTTTGCAGCGAAAGGGATAGATATCATCGACGCAGATGTCATCGCGCATGAGGTAGTCGCTAAAGGTAGCGCTACTCTACGTAAGATTCAAAAAAAATTCGGCGATTGGGTTATTAATGGAAAAGGAGAGATGGATCGCGCAGCCGTGCGAACGCATGTCTTTACTCACCCTGAAGCGCTCATTGAGCTTGAATCGATTACCCATCCGGCGATAAGAGAGGCGGCAAAAGAGCAGCTGGCCGCTAGTACTTCTGAGTATATCATCCTATCAGCGCCGCTACTGATAGAAGCCGCTGAAGCGGGTCTGGCTAATCTATGTCAGCGCATTTTAGTCGTTGATGCAAGCGAGGGCACGCAACTTGAACGCGCAAGCTTAAGAGACGCGCAAAGTGTGCCGAAGATTAAGGCCATTATGGCCAATCAGCTCAGCCGTGAAGCGCGCAATAGTCATGCTGATGATGTCGTCGTTAATGATGGTGATATCGCTGCGCTACATTTGCAGCTTGAGCCTCTGCATCAGACCTATCTTGCCCTAGCCCAGCAGCTTAAGTAGTGCGCTGCCGGTTGATCTCGTATAACGCCATACCAGTCGCTACGCTGACATTCAGGCTTTGCAAATTACCATGCGCGTTGCCTGACATTGGGATATAGACCAGCTCATCACAGCTCTCTAGCGTCAGCCTGCGCATACCTTCCCCTTCAGAGCCCATAATCAGTGCCGTCTTACCGGTCATATCCGCTTCATGTATCGGTTTTGCGGTCTCATCTAGGGCTGTGCCAAAGACAAAAACACCAGCACTTTTAATCTGAGCAAGCATACGCGCCAAATTGGTCACGCTGATAATCGGCATCATCTCAGCGGCGCCAACAGAGACTTTAGCTACCGTTGGGGTTAGGCTTGCGGCATGATGCTTAGGACAAACCACCGCATCCACGCCCATCGCCACTGCAGTACGCAAACAAGCGCCAAAGTTATGAGCGTCGGTGATCTGATCGAGCACCAGTAATAAGCAGCTTTCCTGCGCTATTACAGTATCTAACACCGCTTCATCAGCAAAAGCCAACGGTCTTGCATGCAAGACGACACCTTGATGCTGCGGGCTACCACACAACTGCGTGAGCTTATCTTTTTGTGTGGGCTGAATGCTAACGCCATTATCTTGCGCGCTTACCATGATAGCGGCAACATGGCTATCGCTTTCGCGGCCTTGCTGCACGAATAGACTTAAGGCATCTAGCGGACGATGCTCTAAGAGGGCATCGATAGCATGAATACCATAAAAGTAGTTGGGCTTTGCCATAATTGAACCTGTTGAATAATATCACTAATAAATGAGTCTGGCTCTCAAGCGCTTAGTAACGCTTTGTTTGCCAATAACCAAAATAAAAAAAGACAGATAAAACCTTGCTGATTTTATATGCCTTTTCTTATGCACGGGTTTTTATGTACTGATTTTTTCTACTAAAAGTAAGTCATTGAATTAATTTATTAAGCTAATTTATTAGACTTTATTAGACTAAGTCACTGTGAAGGTAAGTCACTGAACCAAGTGAATTGAGCCTTGTTCTAAACCCTGCCACTTTTTCAATGACTTCACGCTTATGAGAACCCCTACCCTTCTAAATGACAGACGTACTGTACAATCTCTTCGGTACGCAAATTAAAGCTGCTATTGCCTTCTACTACAAAAGACTGGCCAGCACGGTAGTAGCTAAAGTCTTCGTCACCATTGATTTTGACTTCGCACTCACCGCTGATGATTTCGATACGCTCAGAGGTATTAGTGCTGAAGTGGTACTGTTCAACGCTACTGTCGCAGGGAAGGATAACCCCTAAGGTCTTATGTTGACCACTCTCAAACATGATAGTGTGACTAGAACACCGTCCATCATAGGATATGGTGGCCTGAGCATTGACGGTTACATTGGTAAACTTTGCCGCTGACATAGGGGCTTCCTTATCAAATAATTATTGCTAAACTAAAAAATAAGTGCTTCATCAAAATATTAATAGACTGACGATGACTAGTGCCTGCTTTACCAAATCGCAAAGGCCATGAACACAGCCTAGCAACAGGACAACACTGCTAGACGACCACTCTAAATGGCAATGATAAACGACGATGCACTTTAGTGCTCAGTGTTACCATTTTTATAGTTTGATAGTTGTGATTCGGTATGACTATTAATAAACTATTATTAAAGTGTACGTTTGTATTTTGATGAGATAATGCTACCACATTATTTCTATAAAGTTTGTTAAAGCGGCAATGAAATCTCGTTAATTTATTCAAACCCTTGCTCTTTGTAGAGTCTAAGCTTGCGACTATACAGGCACTACCTTAATATCATCTTTAAGAATAAAAAAGTCGCTAGTCAGCGCTAGAGTATTGTAAAATAAGCAAAAATTATTATAGTCGCTAAAGGCCCAAGACGGTATCCTAACAATAGGCAAACGCCTTCATAAAATTGTATCTATTTGCTGATATCGGCTTATATTCCCCTATAATAATGCTCTTTGTCATCGAACTAACGACTGCGTTAGTATGCTAACGAAGAGGTATTATTCGCGAGCTACGCTCTTTATTATTGTCTGCCATGAGAGGCTTTGATGCTATTATCATTAACCTTGTACCAGTTTGCGCTAATCGCTGAGCATGAGCTAAGCGTTGCCGAAGGCTTCAATGTTATCACTGGTGAAACGGGTGCGGGTAAATCTCTACTGCTCGACGCGCTATCTTTGTGTATAGGCGAGCGCGCGGATAGCTCGATGGTGCGCCATGGCGCGCCGCACGCGGATATCTATGCGCAGTTCGATGTGACTCATAATAGCCTCGTTAGCGACTGGTTTGCGGCAGGCGGGCGCGAATTGGCTGAGCCTGAAGTACTCATTCGCCGCCAGCTGAGTAACAATGGCCGCTCAAAAGCTTGGCTCAATGGCGCGCCTGTAAGCTTAGCGGAGCTCAAAAGCTTAGGCGTATTATTAGTAAATATCCATAGCCAGCACGCCCAGCAAGCGCTATTAAAACCTCAGTTTGTGGTGCAGTGGTTAGATGCAATGGCACAAACCACCTCACTGGCTGAACAGACTGCGACTAGCTATCAGTATTATCAGCAGCTCAAGCGCCGCGCTGATGAGATTGCTAGCCGCGCCGCCCAGCGTCAAGACCGCATTCAGTTGCTGCAAAGTCAACTGGCCGATATCGCGCCCCTACTCGCCGTTGATTATAGTGAAATCGAAGCCGAGCACGAAGAGCTGTCAAACATCGAAGCGCTGATGTCAGAGGCCAGTCACGGTCTACATCTACTCGATAATGATAGTGATGAGCCTGATGTGATGACTTTGCTTGGTCAAGCGATTAAGCTGTGTGACAATCAGCTCGGTGTCAGTCAGACTTTTGAGCAAGCCTCTGAGCAGCTGCATCTAGCGCAGCAGCAAATCACGGAAGTCACCGCGATGCTGACGGACTACGCTGAGCAGCAACTGCCCGATCCTGAGCGCCTGCAGACTTTAGATAGTCTAATCAGCCTCGGTCATCGTCTATCTCGTAAACATAGCTTGCCTGCTAGTGATTTAATCAATGAAGCTCATGAGTGGCAACAGCAACTAGAGCAGCTAGAAAACGAGCCGACAAGCGATGCGTTAGCCGCGCAAATTTTAGAGGCTTGGCAAGAGTACCTCACTAATGCTAAAGCCCTACATAAAGCACGGACCCAAGCTGCGCCTACTATCTGCGCGCAGCTAGTGACGCAGCTGCAGCCGTTAGCACTGCCTAATGCGCGCTGCGAGTTTATGTTTACTAAAAAACCAACTGAATCCGCTTACAATGCGCAAGGCTGCTACGATATCGAGCTCCTGTTTAGCGCTAACGTCGGTATGCCGATGCAGCCCTTACATAAGATTGCCTCAGGTGGTGAGCTGTCGCGAATGGCGCTTGTGATGCAAGTGCTGCAAGCGACCAGTAGCGATAATAATGCCGCCAAACCTATGCTGGTCTTTGATGAAGTCGATGTCGGTATCAGCGGCGGTACCGCGCAAGTGGTCGGTGAGTTACTACGTAGCCTCGGGCAGACTCAGCAACTACTCGCCATTACCCACCAAGCGCAAGTGGCGGCGCAAGCACACCAGCATATCTTGGTACAAAAGCATCATCACGAGCAGACCCAAAGCGAGCTTGTCATCTTGACCGGTAGCGCGCAAGTCGATGAGCTGGCGAGAATGTCAGGTGGGGTCACCATCACTGAGGTCACCCGCGATCACGCGCGCAGCTTACTAACTGACGTCAAATAGCGGCTTTGAGACCGCTAGCGTTTACCTAAAAACCCTTATTGATTTTCGCGTTAACATCGCCATATAGTAGTGTCTACCCTTTTATGTTGTCCTTGTATTTATGTCTACTACAAATTTGACTCATCACTTTTTGATTGCGGCCCCTGAGCTGCCAGACCCAAGGTTTGAGCAGGCGCTGATCTATATCTGTCGCCATGATAAGCATGGGGCGCTCGGATTGATGGTCAATCGTCCCCTAAAAAAAGCCAACGTAGGCAAGCTTCTAGAGGACTTAAACATCGAAGTTACCGACCCACAAGTGATGGAAGACTTAGCACTTGAGGGCGGCCCTATGTACCCTGAGGTTGGCTTTGTACTGCATACCGGCCAGCCGCAGTGGGCGTCCTCTTTTGCCATATCAGAGAATGTTTGTATTACCACCAGCCAAGATGTACTCAAGCGTATCGCTGTCGGTCAAGGCGTCGGCCATTATCAGCTGTGTTTGGGTCACGCCAGCTGGGGCAAAAAACAATTGGAAGATGAGCTCAATAATGGCGACTGGCTCGTCTGCCCCGCCGATCTTAATATTTTGTTTGATGCGCCTTTTGATGCGCGTTGGCAGCTAGCGGCTGATAAGCTTGGGGTAAACTTTGATTATCTAAGTAGTGATATTGGTCATGCGTGATCAGTTAAAAACGCTCTTATTAGGGTAGATTGCTTATTAGGGTAGATAGTATGACAATTAATGAACATAAACCTCTGGCTGTAGAGAATGCAAACGCTGACAGCAGCAACTCGCTGGCAGCCTTAGATGTGCAACCAAAAGCGCATCTTGTTTTAAGCTTAGATTACGGCGTAAAAAAGATGGGCATGGCACTAGGCAATAGTATCACCCAAACCGCGCGCGCCTTTGATATCTTGGCCATGAATAACGGTCAGCCGGATTGGGATAATTTGATAGGCATCATCAAGACTTGGGGTGTCACTCAAGTCATCATCGGTCTACCGCTGAATATGGATGGTAGTCGCTCGATGCTCTCACGCCGCGCGCATAAGTTCGCTCGCCGTTTGGCGCATAGACTGATGGAGCAGCACATGCCGGTCGTGGTGAGTCTGTGCGATGAGCGTCTAACGTCAGTAGAAGCACGCGCTATAGCGTGGGAGAACGGCTGGATCGACCACGAGCGCGACGCTATCGATGACATCTCAGCTTGTATTTTGCTCTCGACTTATTTTGCCGATCCTAGCAGCGCAATAGCTATCGATAGTATCAAACCCGATTAATACACGCCTTTTTTACCTTAATAGATAAGCAACTGACCTTATGAGCATTGAGCCCAAGCAAGCCAACACTTATGGCATACCGCCGCTAGCTATCGCCCGTATCAAAGGCGCACAGCAAGCCAATAAAATCGCTATTTATATGATTTACGCGGCGCTGGTCGCTTTTGTGGTCTTTGGCACTATTGCTAGTATCAAAGTCTTTCATGACAATCAGTTGCTGTATCGCTTGTTTTATAATTTACCGTTTATATTGATAGCTTTGACCATTCCTATCACCCTGTATGATGCGTTTATTATCTACCGCTATCGCCTCAGTCAATCGTCAATGGTAATTATGACTATTGGGGTTTCGACGGTTATATTACTCGGTGGTTTATTATTCGCCGATACCGCTTGGTTAGGATTGGCTTCTTGGCTTGGAGTGGCGTTTTTATTCAAAGTCAGCTTTAAGCGTTTCTTTGACTTTTTGCAAGCTGAAGAAGAAACCGAAACGCTTGAGCAAAGCTAATTTTGACTTCAAAAAATGTCGCAATACTTTTTATAAATTAGATAGCTTAAACCCTCTTTAACCTTTTTATGACTAAAAAATCACTATGACGACTCCTATTACGCCTACGCCCATTAATCACCATCTCGACACTCAAGGGCTGATATGCCCTGAGCCGGTCATGATGCTGCACCGCACCATACGCAAAGCCGATAGCGGTGATGTCATCGAAATACTCGCCACTGATCCGGCAACAACGCGCGATATTCCTAACTTTTGTCGGCACTTGGGTCATGAGTTTTTGAGTCAAGAAACCTTAGCCGAAGACATAAACTTAGAAGTGGATCCTGATGAAATCACTATCGATAGCGATAATGATGCGCCAACCAGCGCCACCCTATATCGCTACTTGGTAAAGAAAAAAAGCGCTTAGTTAAGATCAGCGGGAGTCATAAGCACTATTAAAAGCCCCATCATAAGTACTATCAAACGCGCAAAACTGAGGTCGTTTAACTAAAGCCACCTAAAAACATCATTCATTAGTAAAAGGTACATCATGTGTTACTAACCGAAAAAAAATATGTAGAGTGGCACGAGAACGACACCTCACACCTGGCTCGTTGGCTGTCGGCTAGCGATCATCCTGCGCCTAGGCGAATAGTCATCGTCGATGACCAAACCACTGCCGATGAGGCTTATCGATTAGCCTGCGCTGGTACGTCTATGCTCTATCGCGGCGACTTTCATAATGCGCGGCAACTATTGCAGGCCATCACTCGGCGCATTGAGCGTACTGAAAATAATTCTGCCAAACGCAAGTCAAGAAAAGCTGCTAATAAAGCCAAAAACTCAACTGAATCAGACTCCCAAACCCTACCAAATCTCTTTCACCAGCAGCGTCAAATGACCGCCCAGCGCTCGCGTATCTTAAGTCGCTTACTATTAGAGCTAGATGCTAATTATGTCAGCTCGTTACGCCGTGCGCCTGATATGAGTAATGCTTGCTTAGCCGCTTTTGGCCCACTGGATAAAGAGGATGAGTCATGTGTGCTGTCATTTCGCGACTTGCAAGGCGCATTAGGAGCAGCTGGCTGGCGCGAAAAAGGCGTAGTGATCAAAGCGCTCGGCTTATCTATATATCCACACTACGGGGTATTTGCGCCGACTCGTCATGAGTACGTGCCACTATTGCTCGATGCGCCTTTGCCCAAAGCTTACGATGTCGCTTATGATATAGGTACCGGCACCGGCTTGCTGGCTATTATCTTAGCAAAGCGCGGTATCAAACAGATCATAGCGACGGATGTAAACCCACGTGCGCTAACCTGTGCCCAAGATAACTTCGAGCGCCAAGGGCTAGCTCATGTACACTTGCAACAAGTCGATCTATTCCCAACCGACGCGCCACTCGCCAATCTAATTGTCTGCAATCCGCCTTGGTTACCAGCTAAACCGACCTCACCACTAGAGTATTCGGTCTACGATGCTAACAGCGCAATGTTAAAAGGGTTTTTGCAGGGCGCAAAATCGCACTTAGCTCAGCATGGCGAGATTTGGCTCATTCTGTCAGACTTAGCCGAGCACTTACAGCTACGTAGTCGTGATGAGTTATTGGGGTGGATTGCAGATGCTGGCTTAGCAGTGAAATATCGTCTCGATACTCAGCCCAAGCACGGTCGTAGTCAGGATAAGTCTGACCCTTTATACACAGCGCGTAGTAGTGAAATTACTTCGCTATGGTGTTTGCAAAGTGTTTAGTATTTTATTATCGAGTACCCTTCTATGAGCCGTGACCGCGCCGTACAACAACGTCAGCCCAAAGCGCTTGCCGTCGATGACGAGCCAGCTTACCTGACGGAGTTTCGTCAAGCGATGCTCGCACGCGGCTTAGCGACTCGTACGCGTAACGCTTATGTCCGCGACTTGCGAAGCTGTGAGCTGACTCATCACAAAGCACTGACCCAGTGGCAAGCCGATGAGGTGCTGCACTGCTTATCACAGCTTGCAGCCGAGGGTAAAACGCCGCGTACGCAAGCGCGAATGCTCTCAAGTCTGCGCCAATTCTACTTGTGGATGATCGCCAGTAATCTACGCGAAGACAACCCTTGCGAGCGTATCAAAAGCCCTAAGCTGGGACGACCGCTGCCCAAAGATTTAGCGGAAGCGGACGTCGATAACCTGCTTGCCGCGCCTGATACTAGCACCGCACTCGGTCTACGCGACAAAGCCATGCTAGAGGTGCTCTATGCGTGTGGTCTACGCGTTAGTGAGCTGATTAATCTTGCGCTTGAGCAAGTCAATCTCAACGCCGGCTGGCTACAAATCACCGGTAAAGGCAATAAGACCCGTCTCGTACCGCTAGGCGAATATGCAGCGGACGCGCTGGAAGATTATTTGAGTCATGGTCGCGGCGAGCTGGTCGCTCATCTAAAATCAGGTAACTGCCAAGCGGTGTTTTTGACCGCGCAAGGCGGCTATATGACTAGGCAGAACTTTTGGTACTTGCTCAAGAAGTACGCCAAAGTCGCTAGCATTGATAAAGAGCTCTCCCCGCATACGCTACGCCACGCCTTCGCTACTCATTTGCTCAATCATGGCGCGGATCTGCGTAGCGTACAATTGTTATTAGGCCATAGTGATTTATCGACGACGCAGATTTATACTCATGTGGCGACAGCAAGATTGCAAAAACTGCATGCGCAGCACCATCCACGCGGCTAGAGTATTGAAGAGAGGGTAAAAGCTTGGTGTAGGATGGGTTAGACTTAACAAATTCTCGAAGAGAATGCGGTTAAAACGTAACCCACCTTTCTTATAACTGTATTCTAAACTTGGTGGGTTACGCTGTTGCCCACCCTACTCGCTAATTTACTTTTATATAGAAAAATAATTTTAGTGTATTAGCTTAACTCACGTATTCGCTAGGCTAAAAGCCCAGCCTACAAAGACTTACCCATTATTCGAAAACACCCTACCTGAGATAAAACAAACCCATTCTTCATTATCCTAACTGGAACAAATAATGTCATACGCGCAATCCTCTACCCTGCCTGTGCTAACAAAGTCGCAAAACTCTATACTTAAGAACCTAACTATTTTAGGTTATTTAGAAGGCACGTCTTTTTTATTATTACTAGGCATCGCCATGCCGCTAAAATATATGTTTGGCATTCCTGAGGCAGTGAAATATATTGGCATGGCGCATGGCGTATTATTTATCGCTTATATCTTGATGTTGCTGTTTGCGGCGAGCAAAATTAAAATGCCGCTTTGGGCACTACCTGCTGGGGTTCTCGGCTCGTTTTTACCTTTTGGGCCTTTTGTGTTTGATCATGTTTTAAAGAAAAGGTTGGGATGGTAGTTTGTAGGGTGGGTTAGTTTTGTCAAGCTCTTAAAGAGCGCAGTCAAGACGTAACCCACCTTTTTGATTGTTTTGGATTTGGTGGGTTACGCATTCGCTAACCCACTCTACGTGTTATAGCAGTAGCGTTTTTAAAGAAAGCATAACCCTAACTACGTTTAATAGTAGCAAGAACATGGTGTTACCGCTAGCCCTGATAGTAGCGGTATCCTGTCGCAGACGCTGGCAATGCGGACTGTGGCTAGGGATGGTCTCGAGGTAACAGGAACAGCGCTAGACACGATAGTCCGCACGCCAGTGGCAAGGTAGATACAAGCGGATAGCAGGATAAGCTCCTCATGCTTATGCCATACATACCTCTCTCGTTTAACGCTTCCTAACTGAAAACAGACACCGTTATCGCTACACTCTTTATAATGAATTTAGAGATTATAATAAATTTAGAGAATGTAGCATTTAAGGACAGGGAGTGAGTTATGTTTGGCTTCGATATTGATATGGATTTGATGAAGTATCATTTCTTTCAATTAGGGATTGCTTTTATCTTATCCTTACCGGTTGCGCTGAATCGGGAGATGAAAGACAGCGGCGCAGGCCTGCGCACCTTTCCCTTAGTCACTGTCGCCTCTTGTGCCTTTATGCTTGTCGGCCGCGACATCTATTCAGAAGGCGATGCCGAGGCGCGTATCATGTATGGCATTATTACAGGTATGGGTTTTATCGGTGGTGGCGCTATTTTTAAGAGTAGCGGCAGTGTCAAAGGAACAGCGACGGCAGCAGGACTATGGAACACAGGCGCTATCGGTATCTCAGTTGCGTATAGTCGTTATGAGATTGCGATTATTTTGTCGGTGGTGAGCTTTTTGATATTGCAGTTCTCTGAGCCGTTCAAGTCCAGTGATCATCAAAAATAATGCACGCGCTGCGCAATCGGCGCTGAAATTTATCGCGGTTGCCGTTACAATACTCGTCATATCGTGCGTACTTTATCTTGAGTAAGATACTGATAGCGCACTACCCTTTTTATAACCCTATACGAGAATGTTATGAGTCATCAGCCCCCTGCAGAGTTATTAGAAAAAGCCAAACACTGGCGCGAAGATATACATTTTACGGATGACGTACTAGGTAAGCCTTTTGATTTTGTGACGACTTGGGGTATATTTTCGCCGCAAAAGCTCGATGATGGTAGCTTGATGCTACTCGATCACGTCGATTTTCAGGCTGATGATGACTCGATAGATCTAGGCTGTGGCTACGGCGTGCTTGGCATGACTGCGGCGCGCGAGTGCCCGAATGGTCAGCATACGCTGATTGATAAGGATTTTATGGCGGTGGAGTATGCGCGGCGTAACTGCGAAAAAAACGCTCTTAGCAATGTCGATGTGCATTTATCAAACGGCTTTAACCAAGTGGCGGCGGACAAAAACTTTAGCCTCGTCATGTCAAACTTACCGGCCAAGGTCGGTAAAGAGCAGCATTATCTGTACTTCCTCGATGCTTATGCGCGGATGCGTCAGGGCGGGCGTTTTTATGTGGTGACGATCAATGGCCTACGTCAGTTTATGAAGCGCTCATTTACCGAGGTGTTCGGTAATAGCGATAAGGTCAAGCAAGGCAAGACTTATACCATTACTATGGCGGTGAAAGAATAGTTTTTACGCTTAATAGAAATAAACCGCACTCAGTAAAATCCCGCTAAAACGAGACAGTATTAGCGGGATTTTGCTTTGAGTGGTTCATTTCGCCGGCTACATAGGCCAGCTACATTTGCCGCTTTAGTAAATAGCCTCCAAGCACCGCACTAGCAATAACTGGCAGTAGCACCATTAAAAATGGCGAAAACCCTGTGGCTAACGACACAAATCCAACTAAGTCTTGAATATAGCTAAACAGTAGCCCGAACAGCAAGGCAACAACGATACGTAGACCTAAGCTATGAGTGCGCAGTGAGCCAAAGACAAAGGAGCACGCGACGATCACCAGCGATAATATTGACAGCGGAGATAGCAGTTTTTGCCAAAACGCCAGCTCGTGAGTCAATGACCGCTTACCCTGCTGCTGCATAAACTGACGATGTGCGTATAGCTGGGTCAAGGACAAATCTTCGGCATCGCGGGTCAGCAGATACACCGATTCAGGCGCAAAAGGTAGACTCAAGGTATCTGTAGTAGCGAGCTGTTGACTGCTTTGAAAGCCTTGATTGATCGTCAGCCTCGTTATGTTATTGAGTTGCCAGTCATAGCGATACTGCTCGTCTTTATTATCGCTTGTGCGCCCAATCAGCTGACGTCCTGTATACTGGCCGCCTTCAGCACGGATAGCGGTTTGTAGGTTGCCATTCTTATCCAAATGCCAACGCTTGACCTCACCGATATTGCCTTGTACATCCGCATAATCAATGTAGAGAATGTCACTGCCATTCGCTTGCAGTGTTGTCTCATCGTCTGCGCTGTTTACGTTTACACTACTAAAACTTGGCTGCATGGTCCAGTAGCCGCGCACTGAGGTAATCAGCGCGCTGCTGTCGTCATCATTAATCTCATCGGCCAGTTGGTTGCTCGTAGGTAATACAAACTGGTTAATAGACAACGCTAAGATGACGAATAATAAAGCCGGCTGGAGTACCCAGCCCACGATACGATAGACGCTGACGCCTGAGGCGCGCATGACCACAAGCTCGCTCTTATTAGCCAATAGTCCAAGACCCACCACAGCGCCAAGCAGCGCGCCCGTCGGAATGAACTGCTCTAAAAAGTAAGGCGAGCGATAAAAGATATATTTGAGCGCCTCGCCCATCGTATAGCTATCGCTGAGCGAATCAAGCTCAGACAAGTAAGAAAATAACACCTGTAAGCCCCATAGCCCAAGTACCGCGGCGATAATCGCTAGCAAAGCGTTAAGCTTGACGTAACGGCCGAGCACTTTTAGTCGACTGGGCGGCTTTGCCAATGACAAGCCTTTATTTTTTGCGGCAAACAGTGAGGAGCGCATTATGAGGCTCCTGTATTTGAGTCATTTATAGAACCTAAATCGTCGTGCTTATCTTCGCTCAACCGAAAGCGCAGTCGTTGCTGGATACGGCTGCCCCAATTCATATAAAGTGCTAACACCATAAACCCTACTATCAACCAAGCATAAGACCAAACGCTCACATTGCCTTTAGCGACGGCGTTTTTTAAAGAGATGATACCGAGCGCACAACTCACAAAGAGTAAGATGGCCGGAAATAATCGTAGCCAGCGTCCTTGACGCGGACGTACTTGCGCGAGCGGTACCGCAAGCATAGGCGCGATAATCATCAGCCAAGGCAGTGCTAAGCGGTAGCCAAGCTCGCCTTGGGCGGCGAGCCTAGCCTCGCTAGTACTGAACGCCATACTGCCTGTTGCCGCTTGCCATAAGGGACCGATCGCCTGTGTTTCGATATTGTCTTCGCTGACGACCTCTTCTTCGGACTCTGTCAAAGTAATACGGTAGCGATCAAAGCCGATCTGATTGTATTTTAGGCTACCAGCGCCGACTTCATAACGCCGTCCCTGAAACAGATCCAATTGAGTAACGCCGCCGGCAATGCTCTCTACTTGTTCTGCGCGGCGAGCCAAGGTAATCGTGTCTTTACTCGCAGCCCGATTGGCGCTATCAATCAGCTCTTTTGGTAAATCCTCAATAGGCAAGCGCTCAACCAATTCGGACTCTTGGGGTGTCTGAGCTGACACACTTTGAGCGCCATTATTGGCAGGTTTTGCCGATTGTGTTTTGGGCTGTGTTTGAATCAGCACCACATCTTGCAGCTGGGTTTTATCGTCGCTCAGACTGCCCACATACAGATGATAATTACCGCTACTGATAAACTCTTTCGGGCGGATTAAATCAAAAGCACTAGTCAAAGCTTGCTGCTGCCAAATCGTCTCTGAGGAGCGCACTCCCCAAGGCTTGCCGACTATAGACAAAGCCGCCTCACCCACAAACAACGCCAAAATCAGTGGTGTTATCAGCCGAGCTAACTTCCCGCGTGAGACGCCGCTGGCATTAATCACCGCCATTTCTTGATCCACATAAAGCCTACCAAAAACGAGCATCAAACCGATAAAAAACGCCAAAGGTAAAATAAGCTCTAAAAAGTAAGGCAGATTATAGCCAATAATGGTGAATAATAAGCTGATATCTAAGTTGCCTTCAGCGGCAATCCCAAAATAACGTATCAGACGGCCACCGAGCATCATCACTACCAAAAACCCCAATACCAAAGCGGTCGTTGAGGCAACTTGACGGGTCATGTAGCGGCGTAATATCACAATTAGGACTCTTAAATAAGGGTTGGCGTTTGCAAGGATAAGTTAAGTGGTTACACATCCGTATCGTGCAAGCTCATAAGCGATCTTTTGGCTTTTTTATAGTTTTTGGTAAATATGGCAAAGCGAGTATAAGCGTCAAACGTAACTGCTAATGCTAGCATGTTTTTATAAAAAATGACGGTGAAAAGTGTGTAAAAGTACGATACGCTTTCTATCTAAACAGTCACAAATAACATTATCTAACCCTTACAGAACAGTCACGCTGTCACCAATATGTTAGACTGTCATATAAGCTTCAGGAGGTTCACGACCTTCTTTGCTCAGCATTCTTGTTTTTCATAATTCTAATAAGGACAAAACTATATGAATATTAAGCTAACCGCACAACTGCCAAAAACGCATACGCAAAAAATACTAAAAAAAGAAGCCAAAGACAAAGACTCGAGCTGTTTAGTGGTCTTAGTCGATAATAACAAAAACATCTTGGCAAGCGACTCATTGACAGAGTATCAAGAGCGTATTGAGCAGTTGATGGCAGTCTCACATTTCAGTGGCAAAGCCTGCGAAACGGTCGCTGACTATGCCTTAGCGGGTGATAAAAAAACCACTAAAGCCAATCCGCTACAATTATTAATCGTTGGCGTAGGCGCCATAGATAAGCTCAACCACAGCGCACTACAAAAAATCGCTAAGACCATTTATCAATCCACGCAAAAACGCGTCGCCTCCTTAACTATCGCGCTCGGCGATGCTCTACAAGAAAACGAGTTTAGCCAATTTGCTCTGAACCTGCTAGCAGCGACTTATCGCTTTGATAAATACAAATCAGAGCAAACCACGCCGGTATTAACTGATATCTACTTGCTCGCTGATAATAGCTTGCAGTCCGCTTTAGACTTCGCGCAGTCAGTGTTTGTCGGTCAAAGCTTGACTCGCGATGTCGCTAATGAGCCAGGTAACATTTGCTTCCCAGCTTATATGGCAGAGCAAGCGCAGGAGCTGGGCAAAAAATACTCTGATATTCTAAAAGTCACTGTATTAGGTGAAGAAGAAATGTCAGCGCTCGGTATGGAGTGCTTCTTAGCCGTTTCTAGAGGCTCAGTCCGCGAGGGCAAGCTGGTGATTATGGAATATCAAGGTAAGTCGAAATTTACCGCTAACCATTCAGCCAGTTATCGCGATAACGCTAGCAGCGCTGCCAAAGCTGGTCTAAAAGCGATTGCAGATAAGCTGCCTTTAAAAGCCAATACGAAAAAAGGCAGCAACAGTGATGCCCCTATTGTATTAGTCGGTAAGGGCGTCACCTTTGACTCCGGCGGTATCTCTATCAAGCCAGGCGCGGCGATGGATGAGATGAAATTTGATATGGGCGGCTCAGCGTCAGTCTTGGGTACTATCCAAGCGCTATGTGAAGCGCGTCTGCCTATTAACGTCGTCGGCGCGCTCGCTTGTGCTGAAAATATGCCGTCAGGGGAAGCCACGCGTCCTGGTGATATCGTCAAAGCCATGAATGGCAAGTCAGTTGAGATCTTAAATACTGATGCTGAAGGCCGCTTGGTGCTAGCTGATACTCTATGCTATATCCAGCGCTATAATCCAAAAGCGATCATCGATGTGGCCACTTTGACTGGTGCTTGCGTCGTCGCTTTAGGTCACGTGCGCTCAGCGGTGTTTAGTAATGATGAAGACGTACTGTTCGAGCTTGAAAATGCTAGCGCTCAATCAGGTGATCTTATCTGGCACATGCCGTTAGATGATGAGTATCAGTCATTGCTTGACTCACCTATCGCCGACATGCAAAATATCGGTGGTAAAGGTGCCGGCGCCGTCACTGCTGCTTGTTTCTTATCGCGCTTCGTAGAAGAAGGCCAAGCATGGGCACATTTGGACATTGCTGGTACCGCATGGAACTCTGGTAAAGAAAAAGCCGCTACCGGTCGCCCAGTCCCTCTATTTATGCAATATCTCAAAAACAGCGTCGATATGGCATAAACAGTGCTGTATGATCAGACACTTCATAAGGCTTAAGTACCAAACATGTCAAAACTAACCGTTAGTTTTTATGTCTTAAGCGCGAGTAAAGCCCAAGATTTCTTGGGCTTTATTTGTCAGCTCACTCAAACTGCTTTAAATAAGAGCACACAGTCGCTGGTTATTCTGTCGGATAATGAACAACTGCTGAGCGAGCTTGATGAAGCGTTATGGGCCAATGATGCGGCAAGCTTTATTCCGCATCAGCGCTTAAGCGCTAGCAATAGTGAGGCGACGGCGAGTACTGATAAAAATTCTGCAGCGCCTGTGCTCTTAGCATCACAGCTGCCGTCAGACTTTAGCGGTATCGTCATCAATACCACTCCCCGCCCCATCAATGATTATATCTCGTCAACGAGCAACGCGCTGCCTAGCCGTCTGCTAGAGATTATCCTACCCGATGATGCTAGCGTCGCCCAAGGCCGTCATAAATATAAACACTACCAACAGCTTGATTATGAGCTCACTCATTTTAAAGTATAAAAGCTTTAACAGCCGCTAATCTTCACAAATAAAACCTTCTGTGTCATTAGTCGCTCTACTTCGAGCGCATCTAAAACATCTATATAGTTGATTATCATCTTAGCTATTGCGCTCTCGATATCGCAGAGCATTAGGTGAATATCACAAAAAATGCTACTATCTTTCGATTATTATAGGCTTTGTATTTTTTGATTATCGTTTATTAGAGGGATAAAGATGCGTTCATTGATAGCAATGTATCAACGGATAGGGTTAGTGCCGCTTATTATCGTCGGTCTGGTGCTGGGTGTACTGATTGGCTGGCTGGCCCCTAGCGCTGGTATAGCTTTAGGAATATTAGGAACTTTATTTGTCGGCGCGCTCAAAGCCGTAGCACCTATACTCGTGTTTGTATTAGTGTTAGCCGCTATCAGTAAGCAGCGCAGTGGTGATGAGGTCTACGTCAAACCTGTCCTTATCATGTATATGTTTGGCACTTTTTTGGCCGCATTGACTGCCGTTGGTGCCAGCTTCTTGTTCCCGATTGAGATGGTCCTAGTCAATGCCAATATCGAGCAAGTACCGCCTGCCAATCTAAAAGAGGTGCTAACCAACTTGCTCATGAGCCTAGTGGCCAATCCTGTCAATGCTGTAGCGAATGCCAACTATATCGGTATCTTAGCATGGGCGATTATTATCGGTTTTGCGCTGCGTCAAGCTGGTGACACTACGCGCGGTGTCGTAAGCGACTTTGCTGATGCGATATCACAAGTGGTCAAATGGGTCATTGCCCTCGCACCTTTTGGTATCTTAGGGTTGGTCGCCAATACTGTCGCTGAAACAGGCTTTGAGGCGCTAAAAGGCTATGCCAATATTTTGATGGTATTGGTTGGCTGTATGCTGTTTATCGCTCTAGTTGCTAACCCTTTAATTGTATTAGTCAAAACCGGCAAAAACCCTTATCCGCTAGTACTGACTTGCCTGCGTGAGTCTGGTATTACCGCCTTTTTTACCCGCTCATCAGCGGCTAATATTCCTGTGAATATGAACCTGGCTCACAAGCTTGGTCTGCACGAAGATACTTATTCAGTCACCATTCCGCTCGGTGCTACTATTAACATGGCCGGTGCGGCGATTACCATTAATGTGCTCACCTTAGCTGCTGCGCACACTTTGGGTATTGAGGTCAGCTTTGCCTCCGCTTTACTACTAAGCTTAGTGGCGACAGTCAGTGCTGGCGGCGCGTCGGGCGTACCTGGCGGCTCATTACTGCTCATTCCATTGGCCGCAAGTCTATTTAGCATTCCTAACGATATTGCGATGCAAGTGGTGGCCGTTGGCTTTATTATTGGCGTCATTCAAGACTCTGCAGAGACAGCGCTTAACTCGTCAACCGATATACTATTCACCGCTGCTGCTGATCCCAAATACGCCCGTTAGCGTATTAAGCTTTAACGACGTTTTAATCAAAACTCAAGGACAAGAAAAGGGCACTCAGGTGCCCTTTTTATACTTTAAAACTTGTATGGAAGTCAGGTTTAAGCTTTCAATAGCTTACTTTAAGTGATCTACTTCGACCTCAATCACAGGCGTCTGCATCTCCAACTGGCGTTTAAACTGACGCAGCTGCTCTACCTCATCTAATAGCTCAAGTATCAAGCCAATAGCCGGTACGCTCGCTTCAAAATCACGACTAAGACGTGAGGCACGGCGCACGGTGGTCAGCTGATAGCCAGTAAACTGCTGACTCTCAGGCACATCATACTCAATGATATTTTCTTCTATTAAGGCGATAACCCACTGCGGCTCTTGACCACAAGCAGACACTAATTCATCAAAACTCATAACTATGTCAGTTAATTCAGGCGAGTGTTTCATCATTATTATCCTTGTTTATGCTATATCTCTCATCATCTGTCTAACTTTAGCTCTCTTATGACCATTTTACTCACTAGCGACTGATGCTAGTATGAGCAAAGGCTTGTTTTAGCTGCTCATAAGCTTGCTTAGCTTCGTCCGTGGTGACTTCTGGATTGACGATATTTAGGGTCAAGTATAAGTCTCCCGCTTGTTTTGCAGGGATACCCTTGCCCTTCAAACGCAGATTACTTCCTGATTTGCTATTACTCGGAATAGTGACGCCGAGCTTACCTGCAGGAGTCGTGACATTGATTTTTTCGCCCAACGCCGCCTCCCACGGAGTGATATTCACCGTTTGGTAAACATTAGCGCCTTCCAAGCGAATATTATCGGCAGCAGTGATGGTGACTTTAAGGAATAGATCTCCGTTTTTGCCACCTCCGATACCGGCAGCGCCTTGCCCTGCTAGGCGGATTTGCTTGCCATCAGTGATGCCTTTAGGAATTTTAATCTTCAGGGTTTTATTCTCATAACCCACACTACCATTAGGCTGACGGACAGGGACATTTAACTTAATACTATAGTCGTCGCCGCTATAGACCGAAGCGAGATCGACACTGATCTCCGCATGCTGATCTTGACCTTTGCTATCTTGGCCAAAACCACCACCGAACTGATCAAAACCACTTGGTCCACCAGCCGACTGGCCCGCAGAGCCGCGAGCACCGCGCCCAAAAGCTGAGAAAATATCATCGAAACGAAAACCGCCACCGCCAAAGGCTTCACCGTCACCGAACTGATCTTTGATATCTTCCCAGCGAAAGCCGCCTTGCGCGCCTGCCGACTGACCGCCAAATCCGCCAAAGCCACCAGCACCAGCTTGGCCCGCAAAAGGATTGTCTAGCATAGCGTCATATTCGCTACGCTTATCTTTATCCCTAAGTGTCTCGTAAGCGTTATTAATCTCAGCGATTTTATTATCTGCATCTGGATCGTCACTGACATCAGGGTGATATTGACGGACTAGTTTGCGATACTTTTTCTTAATATCGGCGTCTGAGGCGTCTTTTTTTACCCCTAAAATGTCATAGTAGTTTTTTTCTGCCATTATTTTTCCTTATCATTTTATTGAGAAAATTTTTATTAAACGCTATAAAGTTAGAATCATCTGTTTCTATAATAAGACTTTTTTCTACAATATCAATTTTACTCAATGGCTACGACCTTTTTGGGGCTTTGTAATCAACAGCCTCGACACAGATTTTCAGGGTAGATTTAAGTTTACCCGTTACATTGTATAGAAATCTTTAAGATATTAACTTTGGTTATGAATCAATAGCTTATAAGGTAACTGAAATTTGACTTGTCTTATTTTTTACACATCTGTAAGGATATAGCAAGCTTTATCCTGTAAAATACTGCAATGTTTACACTCATAGGGAGTGAAAATAATATAGGCAAGAGAATCTGTCTATTTTATAAATTACGTATAGGTGTTAAATGTCTTATTTAATCAAGTCTTTAGTTATCATGTTGTCATTAGCGCTGAGTACCACCGTTTTTGCTGGTAATACTAGCTATTATGGTAGTAAATTCCACGGTAAGCGTACCGCTAGTGGTAGTATTTTCAATATGAATGCCATGACCGCCGCACATAAAACCTTACCGTTCGGCACTAAAGTTAAGGTAACTAACCAAAAGACGAAGCAGAGTGTGATAGTTAAAATCACGGATAGAGGTCCTTTTACACCCGGCCGTATCTTAGATTTATCTAAAGGCGCTGCTGGTAAGATAAACTGTCAACTTTGTACGACGACTATGAAAGTACTCTCTTACGGTGATGGTAAATATCGTAGACAGTAACCTGTCGCGCGAATGTTTTAAGTCTTAAGACCCAATCATATAAAAACCCCAATCGTATAAAAAAAGGAGAGCATTAGCTCTCCTTTTTTGTGTTCGCTCAAAGTTTTGAGCAGGCATTTTAATTAAACTTAGCTTCCATCTCTTCTAAACTTGTCATCGCTACTAATAAGCTCTCCTCTTTATCGTTATGTTGCTGCTGTAGCGAAGCTTGCTTGTCAAGCAGCGCTATCAAGTCGGCTTTGCGGTGCGCTTCATAAAGCTCAGTATCGGCAAGCTCAGTCTCCAAGCTTGCTAGCTGCTCATCTAGCTTCGCCAATGCCTTTTCGGTATTTTCGATTTCTCGGCGTATAGGCGCGGTCAGTTTGCGCTGCTCAGCCGCCAACTTACGCTGCTCTTCTTTACTCAAAGTACTAGCAGGGTTTTTGGACGTCTGACTCTCAGCTTTAGTTGTCGCTGTAGCCTGTACTGACTCACTATGCTTAACCTCTTTATTTTTAGCAGCATTGTGCGTTTCACGTGAAACCAACATCATTTGCGCCTGTTTATCTTTGGCTTGTTTATTGCTATTTTTATCCTGCGCGTTCTCTTGTTTGCGCTTCTCCGCTAGCCACTTGCCGTAATCACTAATATCGCCTGCGAACTCGTCGATCCGGCCGTCATGGACGAGATAGAGCTCATCACAGACGTTAGCAATCAGTTCGCGATCATGCGAGACGAGCACGACCGCGCCTTGAAACCCTTGTAGCGCTAAAGTCAAAGCTTGACGCATTTGCAAGTCCAAGTGGTTAGTCGGCTCATCGAGCACGAGCACGTTAGGACGCTGCCAAACGATTAATGCCAAGGTCAGGCGTGCGCGCTCACCCCCTGAGAACAGCTCGCTTGGGGTATCGATACGCTCGCCGCGAAAATCAAAACTGCCCAAAAACGAGCGCAATGTTGCATCAGAGGTCTTGCCCGCGAGGCGACGTAGCATCTGCATCGGTGTGGCGGCGGCGTCTAAAGCGTCCATTTGATGCTGATTAAAGTAGCCAAGCTTGAGAGTATCAGAGACTTGGTATGTGCCTGAGAGTACCTTTAATTCACCAACCAACGCTTTAATCAAAGTCGACTTACCCGCGCCATTCATACCGAGTAAGCCGAGGCGCGTATCCGGGGTGACTTGTACGTTAGCATTATGCAGCAGCGGGATATCACTATAACCGATGTCAGCTTTGGTCATCTCAATCAGCGGCGTGCTCATGTGCGCCGGCTCATAGAACTTAAATGAAAAGGGGTTATCCGCCATCATCGGTGACAGCTCCGCCATGCGCTCAAGCTGCTTGATACGGCTTTGGGCTTGCTTAGCCTTGCTGGCTTTAGCACGGAAACGCCGGATAAAGTCATCTAAGTGCGCACGGGTTGCTTGCTGCTTCTCATAAGCTTGCTGCTGCTGTGCCATACGCTCGTGACGGGTGCGCACAAACTGCTGATAATTACCGGTGTAGAGAGTGATTTTTTGCTGTTCGACATGCAGAATATGATCGACAGTGGCATCCAAAAAAGTCTGATCATGCGAGATGACGATGACTAAACCTGTGAACTGATTGATCCAAGTCTCAAGCCATAAAATAGCATCTAAGTCTAAGTGGTTGGTCGGCTCATCGAGCAGCATCAGATCGGCACGGCTCATCAAGGTTTTGGCGAGGTTTAGACGCATGCGCCAGCCCCCTGAAAAGCCCTCTACCGGCTGCTCATGTTGGCTGGCTTTAAAACCAAGACCCGCCATAATTTGCGCCGCTTTGGTGGGCGTACGATAGCCATCTATCTCGTCGAACTGCTGATGCAAGATACCAATCTGCTCATCGCTAACATTGCTCAAATCACTCAACGCCTCATTGAGCTGATACCACTGCTCATCACCGCTTAGGACATAATCAATGGCCGTTTGACTACTTGCCCCCACTTCCTGCGCCATGTGTGCGACCTGCCAGCTCTCAGGAATGCTCACCTCGCCTTTATCGAGCGTCACTTCAGTATCGCCTACGCCCATTTGTGTCAACAGTAAGGCAAATAGCGTTGATTTACCGGTGCCGTTGTTACCCGTCAGCCCTATTTTGTGATTGGGGTGCAACTGGAAACTGGCGTCCGAGAAAAGCACTCGACCATCACGGCGAACACTAACGTCTTTAAATTCGATCATAAGGGGTTTTATCTCACAGGAGTTATAGCGACCACGGCACTTATTCGCTCAATAGCTGATTAAGTCGGTCGCTAGCAGGTCAATAGTTATAAGGGGCAATGATGAAAATTTACAGAAAAACAGGCCAAAGCCAGCCATAATTGGTGGCTATTATTTCAAACGACTGGCGGATAGGCAAACGATTAAACCATTATTTATAAATAACTGTTTCATTTTTAAGTCATTTATTGAGGGGTGTCAGACTTATTTCAATATCGTCTATCTGTTTTATCAAACACGCTTATCACTCTTGATAAGTTAAGCCTAGCCCCAATTATGGTATACTGCCAAAACACTACTGACATCAAGCAGTTAAGCATTCGCTAATGAGGTGATTATGACCCAAACTACTACTCAATATGATCCAAGCGCTAGTCAGCCGGTCGATCCTACTATGCTAAGTCTAACCGATAGCGCGGCCCAAAAAGTGCGCCGTCTACGCGAAGAAGAAGGCGATAAGGAGCTTATGCTGCGCGTTTATGTGACAGGCGGCGGCTGTTCTGGTTTTTCTTACGGCTTTAGATTCGACAGTGATATGAATGAAGACGATGCCAATTTTGATAATGGTGATGTCACTTTGGTGATCGATTCGCTCAGTTATCAGTACTTACAAGGCTCTACCGTTGACTATACTGAAGGGCTAGAGGGCGCGCGCTTTATCGTAGATAACCCCAATGCAACCACGTCTTGTGGCTGCGGCTCTTCGTTTTCTATCTAACAGTGCTTTTTTCACTGTACGCTTATCAAACGTTTTTATTAAAGCATCTATTTTTTATAGGTGCTTTTCTGGCTAAGCCAACTGATTTTTTTCACCGCTGAAGGTTACTGAAATTGTAATTGTGCGTGGTTTTTGCATTATCTTTGGGCTAAACTGACTTTGAACTAAACGGTGCGCTCTATTGATAGCATTGATAGCATTGATAGCGACGACGGTTTATAGCAACGACAGTGCCAAATTGGCTGCAGTTTTGCGCCGGTTTTATTTGAGCAAACCCTATTTGAACCAATCTTAGTAAAGGGTTGCTCTACCATAATGAATAACAATAGATGACTATTATGAGTAATTTTGCAAGTAGCTTTGTGGATTTTGAAATACCAAGTTGGTTTGATAGCCAATTATTGATGGGCATGCTGCGCGGTATCGAAAAAGAAGGTCTGCGCGTTAGATCAGATGGGTTTTTGGCACAAACGCCGCACCCTTCAAAGCTTGGTTCAAAATTGACCCACCCGTTTATCACTACGGACTACTCTGAGAGTCTACTTGAGCTTATCACTGACCCAAAAGCGACGCCAAAAGATACTTTGGCTATGCTGCGTCAGCTGCATGTCTTAGTCTATCAGGCTTTACCAGAGGGTGAGCTGATGTGGCCGTTATCTATGCCTTGTATGCTCTCAGCAGATGATGCCGATATTCCACTGGCTGATTATGGTAGCTCCAATACCGGTAAGCTCAAAACGCTTTATCGTAGTGGACTTGGTATTCGTTATGGTCGCCGTATGCAGACGATTGCGGGGCTGCATTATAACCTATCTTTTGGCGATGGTTTATTTATACAGTGGCAAAAGCAGCTTGCAAACGCGCAGACGCTGACCGAGTTCAAAAACGAGAAGTATTTAGGCCTCATCCGTAACTTTAAGCGCTTAACAAGCTTAGTTCTATATCTGCTAGGCGCTAGCCCTAGCGTCTGTCCTTGCTTCATCTCAGGCCGCGAGCATGACTTGGAGCTGATGAACGAGTCAACCTATTATAGACCAGCTGCCACGAGCCTACGTATGGGGAAGCTTGGCTATACCAATAGCGTTCAAGAGCATTTGGATATCCGCTATAACGATCTCACTGAGTATGTCGCAGGCCTACGCCGCGCGATTCAAACGCCGCATGAGAGCTTTAAGGCACTTGGGCTAAATGATGAAGCGGGTAACCCTATCCAGATCAATGATCATATATTGCAAATAGAGAACGAATACTACAGTCCTATTCGCCCCAAACAAATTGCCGCGCGTGGTGAGACGCCAACAGAAGCGCTAGAGCGTCGCGGTATCGCTTATGTGGAATTTCGTGCCATCGACTTAGATCCTTATAGCGATGTAGGTATTCGCCTCTCAAGCGCTTGCTTCTTAGAGGTTATGGCGCTGTACTGCTTACTCAATGAGTCGCCAGATTTGTTGCCGGCAGAAGAAGAGGAGCTGGCGATTAATCTAGAGCGCGTAGTTAACGAAGGCCGCTCGGATAATCTACATATTCTAAATAATGGCGAAGAGCAGTCGCTACAAAGCTGGATGCTGGCACATTTATCAAGTATGCAGCCGCTAGCCGCATTACTTGACGCCCATCATGGCGGTAATGATTACCGCGTAGCAGTAGCTTTGATGCAAGGTAAAGCGAGTAATTCAGAGTCGACCATCTCAGCACAAGTTAATGCCGATAGTATGCGCTTAGGCAGTATGTGGAAGTTAGGCTTTACTTTAGCGCAGCAGCATCGCGATGCTATCCTTCAGCATACTTTAAGCCCTAATATGCAGGCAAAATATGAAGTATTGGCTGAGAAGTCGCTGTTGCAACAAAGCGAGATCGAAGCCAATGACACCGAAGACTTTATGGACTTCATTGAGCAGTACCGTTAAGCCTAGATGGCCTTAGCGGATGAGTCATTTAACTGAAATCAGCCATAATTAGCTACTAATCATAGCTACAGCCCCTATTTTAAGAGTACTTATTTGATGCAAAGCCTACCCTCTTATCGCAGTATGCAAGTGTTTTTGGTAATTATGAGCGCTATCGGCATGGGCTATGCCTTGTTTTTTTTGCAGCAGTCTATGGGGCTTTCTCCCTGTCCTTTATGTATCTTTCAGCGTATCGGTTTGATGGTGATGGGCGGCTTTGCGCTCGTAGCGGCTATTTTTAATCCAAAATCGAAACTTATCAGGTTTGGTCTGTGGTTAGGTAGCTTAGTCGGTATTGGCTGGGCGACGGGCGTTGCTGCTCGTCATGTCTGGCTCCAGCATCTGCCAGCTGATCAAGTGCCTGCTTGTGGCCCTGGCCTAGATTATTGGCTTGATACGCTACCGATGCAGCAAGTACTAAAACAAGTGTTCGCAGGTTCTGGAGAGTGCGCTACTATTGACTGGACATTTTTGGGTTTAAGTATCCCAGAGCAATCTTTGATATTTTTTAGCTTTCTTATTATCGTTCACTTGCTCATACTGATGAATATATTGCGTTCAAAAACTTAAAGGCTGTCAGTGCTATCAATGCTGATAGTGCCCACTCGGGCTAATCGACACTAACTTATGCCTAAACTAACTTATTCCTAAATAGCAACCTCGCTTAGTGTCACCTACTTCTGCAGTTAGTACTCCCGAAGTCTCGCTACAGCATCACCGCTTAACTCTATCTTTTACGTATTAATGTCCTCTGTATCAGTAGCTTTTTTATCAAAAGTCTGTCACTGAGAGGCAAATCCTAAAATACAAATCTCCTCCTTTTATAACAAAAACCACACATTTTGGTCATTCCAGTTTGTTATCTTACGATAATATTTTTCCGTTGATGGTGAATAAATAACCGTTTATCTTCAAAAGATATGTAAAATGCGGCAATAAGGTTCTGCACACTAGTCCTGTGAGTACATCAGAAGCAGGTATGGTTACTTTGCCACTCTTGTCATCTTAAATGACATTAATACTAGCTTTTGTAAGTAGAGCTAACCTTAGTTGTCAGCTTGCACTTAATCCTCATCTGTCTGCTGTTGGTAAGATCATGATATATTCTTTTTCTAAATTTGCCATAACGCCTGCTCATTGTGGCTCTCGCTCGACTTTGAAACTCTTATTACCTTTGTCTTTTTGTGCTTTACTTGCGGGCTGTGATAGCCACTCCTCGACTCCTAGCACTGATAAAAGAATGATGATTGCAAGTAAGCAGAGCGATGCTATTGCTGCAGAGCAGGAGACCATAGACCCTACCTTAGATAGCGATGGGACTAGTAGCGAAGAGGATGAGTCGCTCATTAGTACAGCTAAATCGGATAGAAAATCCTCCGTAGATCGCTCATCTTCGGATGATACTACAACAAACGACAGTCAAATGCAGGCTACTTTAATCGGTGATTATAAGGGAGTAATGCCCTGCTCTTTTTGTAGCAGCACAGAGGTGTTGCTAAACTTATTTGCTGATGGCTCTGTGGTAAAAACCAGTATTTATGATAATCCAAAAGAGCCGACCGACTCGTTGATCGAAAACGGTATTTATCGTCAAGATGATGACAAGATCACGATCGTTTACGATGATCAGCGTATAGAGAGCTATATTATTCAAAATAACCATTTAGTATTACTAGATGATAATAACATCGCTGACGATGACTACACGTTATCGCGCCAGTAATATAAGTCTTTGTATATATTTTTTGGTTCATCATGATAATTGGTAAACTTTAGATAATGTTAACGCCTATAGACTAGGCGTTTTTTTGGGCGTTTTTTTACGCATTTCATTGGTTATACCGTAGGCTTTACTTTACAATAATGTCCTAAATATCACGACTTACTCTTCTTTTCTTATCATTCGGTGCGAAACGTCTATGCATATTCATATTCTTGGTATTTGTGGCACTTTTATGGGCTCACTAGCCTTATTGGCCCGCGAGCTTGGGCATGAAGTGACGGGCTCAGATGCCAATGTCTATCCGCCGATGTCCACTCAGTTACAAGAGGCTGGCGTGACGATTATGGAAGGCTATCATATCGAGCATCTACAGCCTGCGCCTGAGTTGGTCGTTGTCGGTAATGCGATGAAGCGCGGGATGGATGTGGTCGAGTATATGCTCAATCAAGGTCTGCGCTATACCTCAGGGCCGCAGTTCTTATCGGAGCAAGTACTACAATCGCGCCATGTGATAGCAGTGGCGGGCACGCATGGTAAGACCACAACGACGACGATGCTCGCTTGGATATTACAATATGCTGGGATTGATAGCGGGTTTTTGATTGGCGGCGTGCCGTTAGTCGATACTGATGATAAGCGTCTACAACAAGTCTTCGCTCATAGTAGCTACTTAGGCGCTGACTCTACAAGCACATCGGATTTAGGTTACTTTGTTATTGAAGCCGACGAATATGATTCAGCGTTTTTTGATAAGCGCTCAAAGTTCGTACATTATCGCCCGCGTACCGCTATTTTGAATAATTTGGAGTTTGATCACGCTGACATTTTTGCTGATTTAGGAGCGATTCAGACGCAGTTTCATCATATGCTGCGTATGATCCCGAGCAGCGGACAAATTATTATGCCAGCCAATACGCCAAGCCTCGAAGATACCTTAGCTAAAGGCGTTTGGACGCCCGTTTGGCGCACCTCTATTGTCGATAATACTGATAAGAATCCGGCGCAAGCTCAAACCGCGGCAGCTGAGAGCGAGTGGCAAGCCCGACTTATCAGCGCTGATGGTAGCCAGTTTGAAGTGAGCTTTCATGGCGATAATAGCACTAAAAATATAGCTGGTAATGAAGCGGCTAGTACCGATACGGCCGTAGTCGATTGGGCGATGAACGGCTTGCATAATGTCAATAATGCGCTAGTCGCTATTGCAGCGGCGTATGATATCGGCGTCGATATCGCAAGTGCCTGCGCCGCACTATCTGAGTTTGCCGGTATCAAACGGCGTATGGAGCTGATCGGTGAGGTGGGGGATATCTTAGTCTTTGATGATTTCGCTCATCATCCGACCGCGATTACCACCACGTTGGATGGTGCCAAAAAGAAAATGGCTAATCAAAAGGTTTGGGCCGTTATCGAACCGCGCAGCAACACGATGAAGATGGGTATTCATCAAGACAGCCTAGCGTCTTCGGCCGCGCTTGCCGATCAGACGCTTTGGTACGAGCCTACAGGCCTTGAATGGGGCCTCAAAGACGTCATAGCGCAAGCGCAGCAGCATAGTAGCAACTTAAGCAATCAGCAAGTGCTTGGTAGTACCGACGCTATAATCGAGCATCTCACTACTCATGCTAGAGCGGGTGATGCTATTATCATCATGTCCAACGGCGGTTTTGAAGGTATTCACCAACGCCTATTAGCAGCATTGGCAACGACTCAGCGCTAATAACCTTACTCTTAGCTCATGCCATAGTCTATGTAGCGTCCTCAAATTGTGAGTGGCGCTTTTTTTATCGTTTTTACAAGCCCTTTACGCATTCAATTCAAATGATAGCAAATCAGGACTTTTTATCACACAGCCCCTACACTACTAACATTTCGTGCTTACTCTTCTGACGAAGGAGTGATTACAATGTACTCATTCAATCAATTAGGAGAATAATAATGGGTTTTATATGGATGATCATTGTTGGTTTAGTCGCAGGTCTATTAGCGCGCGCTATCAAGCCAGGTAACGATGCGATGGGCTGGATTATGACTATTGTACTCGGTATTGTAGGTGCAATGCTTGGTGGCTTTATTGCCGGTCTAATCGGTATCGATGCTGATGGCGGTTTTATCGGTCTGATATTCTCAGTGATTGGCGCTATTATCTTACTCTTCTTGTATGAGATGATTGTCAATAAACGCCGCGTATAATATAAGCACTTTTATAACAGGTGTTTAGCTATACTCTCGATTCAAAAAGACCTTATTATTATAAGGTCTTTTTTTATGAAGGCTTTAGTTACTTCCCATAAATCTACTAATACGAAATCGACCTCAAGTTGTTGATAATCGTTACTTTTGCCCCCATTTACCTTATAATAACGCCAATTCTATTTGCATGACTGAGGTAAGCCACTATGGCAGTACTCCCTATTTTAAGCTACCCTGATCCGCGCTTGCGCACTATCGCCGCCCCTGTAAAAGAGGTCGATGCTGAGATAAAAACATTAATCAGTGACATGATTGAAACTATGTATGCCTCTGATGGTATCGGTCTTGCCGCCTCGCAAGTGGATCGCCATATTCAACTGATCGTGATGGACTTATCTGAAAACAGAGATACTCCGATGGTCTTTATCAATCCTAAAGTGACGCCACTAGTCGAAGAAAAGCAGCCCTACGAAGAAGGCTGTCTGTCGGTTCCTGATGTCTATGATAAAGTTGAGCGCCCAAGTAAAGTGCGTATCGAAGCTTTAGACGCTGATGGTGAGCCTATTGACGAGATAGCAGAAGGCTTACTCGCTGTTTGTATTCAGCACGAAATGGATCATCTCAATGGGGTTATCTTTGTCGATTATCTATCACGCCTAAAACAAACTCGCGCCCGCGATAAAGTCAAAAAAGTGCTTAAGATACGCGAAAAGCAAAGCCAACAAGCCGCAAAACAGCCTGAAGCTACAAATGTCTAAATAGCGAACCTTTGAGTGCATGTCAAAACCTTCATGTTGACATGCATTTTTATGCCTCCTTTCTAAAAACCCCTTTTCTCTTTTTTATCTTTACTAAAGGCTTATTGCTATGACTATGATCAAAATTGACCAATATTTTGACCCTGCTGCTTGGGGCAAATTTACCAAAGCCGCTGAGGGTCGCGACACGCCTTTTTTGATCGTTGATCTGAATCGTATCAAACTGAAATTCAATGAAATGATTGGCCTGTTTCCCGAAGCAAAAGTCCATTATGCAATGAAAGCTAGCCCTGCGGTGCAAGTGATTGAGCTATTAGCAGAGCTAGGTTCAAACTTTGACTGCGCGTCCATCTATGAGCTGGATCGAGTGCTCGACTGCGGCGTTGCGCCCTCGCGTATCTCTTATGGCAATACCATCAAAAAAGCAAAGCATATAAAATACGCCTTTGATAAAGGTATCGATCTGTATGCAACCGACTCAGAAGCAGATCTCAGAAATATCGCTGAGCAGGCTCCTGGCTCAAAGGTGTTTGTACGTATTTTGGTAGAAGGCTCAGACACTGCTGAATGGCCCTTATCGCGTAAGTTTGGGTGCCATCCTGATATGGCCGTTGATCTGCTCATCCAAGCTAAAGAGCTTGGCTTAGTGCCTTTCGGGGTTTCGTTCCACGTGGGTAGTCAGCAAAAATCAGTAACTGTCTGGCACGATGCCCTGGTCATGGTCAAAGATATCTTTGATAAGCTTATGAGTGAGCAAGGCATTAAGCTACAAATGATTAACCTCGGCGGCGGCTTCCCTGCTCGGTATCTCAACCAAATCAATACCATACAAGACTACGCCGGATCGGTAAAACAATACTTAGTCGATAGCTACGGTATAGACGATATGCCAGAGATTATCCTAGAGCCCGGCCGCTCGCTGGTGGCAAGCTCTGGGGTCTTAGTCAGTGAAGTGGTGCTGATTTCTCGCAAGTCGCATGAGGAGGAGACGCGCTGGGTTTATACTGATGTGGGGCTGTTCCAAGGGTTAATTGAAACGTTAGGTGAAGCGATTAAATATCCCGTTTATACTCCAAAAATGGCAACATCGACCACGTCAGGTACAGTGGTTTTAGCAGGGCCGACTTGTGACTCTGCTGATATCATGTATGAAGAGACCGACTATCAGCTACCCCAAGAGCTGGAGATTGGCGATAAAATTTATTGGCTCGCGACGGGGGCTTATACCAACTCTTATTCGTCTGTCGAGTTCAATGGCTTTCCGCCATTAGAAGTGGTTTATCTTGATTAATACTTGGTTAGTTACATAAAAAAAGCGTAATACTGAAATTTAAAGTATTGCGCTTTTTTTATGACTTATATTTGGCGTAGGGTGCGCCCCGCGTACCTGAAAGTCGTTAAAACAAGGCAATTACTCGTTAACTTACTAAGATAACTTTTGATTAGAATGTTTAATCATCATATTTAAGTTAATGGTGTGCATGGCGCATCCTACAACATCTTAGTTCTGGAGAACTCAACTACTGAACCAATAGCTGAATCGGGGCACTGGTGCTAGTCATACTACGACGATTGCCAGCAAAGCCTGAGCTTTGATTTTGAGCGCTTTGTATAACTTGTCCGATAGTGACCCATTGCCCGCGCGGTACGATAACTGTGCTATTTAGCCTTTGTGATTCAATAGCGTTTTTTTGGTAATATCGAGAATGGCTAGTGAGTAGCTTCTCTTCTGCTTGCGACAACTGCACTTCCAATTGTCCATTGAGCAGTAGTCTTGGGGTTACGGCAATGCCTCTCGTTGTCGGCAATAACACTTGCTGCTGAATAATAATCTGAGCTGACGGACTATGATAAGACGGATAGCGATTATTTCGATAAGCCGTCGCCTGATAGTTTTGCGTTAAGGAATATAGCGTATTGGTGCTAATGCTGGCAGCGCTACCTGAGAGCGTTTGCACTTGATATAAGCTATTGCTCTGCTGCTGACTATCGCTTTGGTTCACTATACCTGTCCCTTGAATACCACGCTTGCTGATAATCACTTGGCCTTGGCGGATATTACTTTGTATATTACCACTACTGCCTACTCGTACTGCGACTAGCAGCGGCTGCGGCTGAGTGTCTATTTGCGCAAGGAGTTGTTGCACCGCCTTGTAATTCGCCGCGCTGGTTTGTAGCACAAGCTTATCTTGATAACTACTTACTGTGCCGCCGTCACGGCTACTGTTTAGCTGTTGGCGTACGGCTGGCAGTAGAGCATCACCGCCGTAAGTATCGATGACATAGGTTTGGGCGCTTTTGTGAGCAGAGGCGGCTTGCGCAGGTACAACAAAGCTAGTACCTACACTTAAAAACAAAAGCGTCATCAGTGAGCGGTTCATCTTATAGCTATCCTAATTATTTAAAACTCGCTTATCCAACTCTACTCATTCAGCCTTACTCATTTAACCCAAGTACATCTTGCATATTATACTGCCCTGCTTTTTGCTGAATGACCCAAGTGGTAGCGCGTACCGCCCCTGCTGCAAAGGTCATGCGCGCACGTGCTCTGTGAGTAATCTCGACCACTTCGCCATCAGCGATAAACATGACAGTGTGATCGCCAATGATTTCGCCGCCGCGTATCGCATGAATGCCTATGCTACCTGCTTCGCGCGCGCCTGTTTGTCCTTCACGGCCATAGACTGCAACCTCTTTTAGGTTTTGACCTCGAGCTTCAGCGACGGCTTGGGCCATCATGTAAGCAGTGCCTGATGGCGCGTCAATCTTGTGTTTATGATGCGCTTCGATGACCTCAACGTCAGCCTCATTGCCAAAGGCTTTAGCAGCCATACCAAGTAGTTTCAATGATAGGTTGACCCCAGTTGAATAGTTGCCCGCATAGACGATAGGAATGTGTTTGCTGGCCTCGGTGAGCACTTGCTCCTGCTGCTCATTAAAGCCTGTTGTACCGATGACCATCGCGACTTTATGCTCAGCGCAAGTCTGCATATTTTGCTCAGTGGCATCCGGCAAGCTAAAGTCAATGAGCACATCGATATCATCGATCACTGAGACTAAATCATCGACGATTTTGATATTTAAGCGCTCGATAGCGGCGACCTCACCGGCGTCAGCGCCAATCAGACTTGATCCTTCACGCTCGATAGCAGCGCTGAGAGACGTTTGCGGATTGTCCTGTACCGCCTCAATCAACATACGTCCCATACGGCCACCGGCTCCGATAACGCCGATATTTATCATCTCTTTTGTTTGTGTCTTACTCATACTTTTGTCCTAAAGCTCATGGTCTATATTTATAGGTTAGCAGTGCCTTGTTAGCACGCGTTATGTTAATTATCATAGCATGAATTGTTTTTGCTGCGACTAACAAGCAGACATAAAAAAGCCTAATAGTTTCACATGAAACTATTAGGCCTGTTGATAACGTCAAAAAGCTCAAAAGTTAACGCTTAGTCGAATAGCTCGCCAATCTTTTTAAAGAAAGATTTTTTGTGCGGTGATTGTTGATGCTTGCTATCACCGTCCAAGGTATCTTGAAACTCGCGTAACAGATCTTTTTGTTCGCGAGTGAGATTGACTGGCGTTTCGATAATGACGCGGCAAATCAGATCGCCTTTCATCGTCGTACGCACTGGCGTCACACCTTTACCGCGTACTCGCAGCAGCTTACCGCTTTGCGTGCCTTCGGCGACTTTGATTTTGACTTTGCCATCTAAAGTTGGGATCTCGACCTCTTTACCTAAAGCGGCATCGGTGATGCTCACTGGCACATCCATATACAGATCTGCGCCTTGACGAGTAAAGACCTCATGCGGTTTCACGCGTACTTCAACATATAAATCGCCGTTCTGTACACCTGCGCCGCCCGCTTCGCCTTCACCTGCTAGACGCACGCGGTCGCCATCATCGACGCCGGCTGGGATAGAAACCTCAAGCGTGCGAGATTTTTCTTGGACGCCATTACCATGACAGTCTGGGCATGGGTTCTTGATTTGCTTACCGCTACCGCCGCACTGCGGACACGCTTGCTGCACAGCAAAGAAGCCTTGCTGCATACGCACTTGGCCTTGCCCATGACAAGTCTGGCACGTGACGATATCAGAGGCGTCTTTCGCGCCTTTACCATCGCAAGTGTCACAAGGCGCAGGCGCGGTGAAGCTGATCTCTTTTTGGCAACCGCGCACCGCTTCCTCAAGCGTTAGCTCGATGACATAACGAAGATCAGAGCCGCGGCGCGTACGACTACCACCGCCGCGAGCTTGACCGAAGATATCACCGAAGTTGCCAAAGATATCACCAAAGATGTCTTGGAAGTTACCGCCGCCGCCGAAGCCGCCACCGCCTCCCATGCCGCTCTCAAAGGCAGCATGACCCATACGGTCGTAGGCTGAGCGCTTATCTTCGTCGCTAAGCACCTCATAAGCCATCGACGCTTCTTTGAATTTTTCTTCGGCATCAGGGTCATCAGAGTTGCGATCGGGATGGTATTTCATTGCCAGCTTGCGGTAGGCTCTTTTTATCTCTTTGCTATCAGCCGTTTTGCTGACCCCTAACACTTCATAAAAATCGCGCTTACTCATGAGCTCTCCTATCGTCATCACAGTGATGTTTGCTAATAGCCTTACGTCTACTACGCCTCAATCATTACAAGTGTTTCATGTGAAACACAAAATCAATATCATAGCGTATCGGTAAAATCAGCAACGTACTGCGCTAACCAAATCAATTAATAAATAAAGGTATAAAGATATAAAAGTTTGGCCTGTTAATGGAGGTGGCTCAGCGATTTATCAAGCTTAATAATTGTGAAATTATTATCTGCGTAGTTTTATTCTGCAGATAATCGTACCTATAGTCAGTTTAAAGTAAAATTGTTATGAGATTAAGTGCGCTACTGGTATAAATTTTACTTGCGTGCTGCGTTCCTTCGATGCTGCATAAAATTCATCCCAGCAGCGCTATATCATTTTTAGAGTGAATCGACTATATATCCTCTTAGCTTGATTATTCTCTAGTTTTTCATAACATCAAGCGCTAAAGTCGTGCTAATATTTAGCGCCCTATAAGCAGGCGTTCATACTTGAAATTCGGTGTAAGAGAGCATTGATTATGAAAAAACTAACGGCCTTTATCTTATTGATCATCGTTATGGCAGTCGTGGTCTATGCCGGCTCGCCCTATTACAGCGCTTATCAACTAAAGAACGCTTATGATGCTAAAGATGGCGCGACTATCGCCGCCGCCATCGATTACGAGCAAGTCCGTCCTAGCGTCTATAGACAGCTGACGGATAAATTTGCGCTGACCATGAGCAAGTATCCACTAGTCGCTGAGCTTGGCGGCGCGCCCTTAGAGCAAGCGGCTGATAGTTTTATCAGTCAAGCAGTGGCAGGCGCGGTTACCCCTGACAATGTCGAAACCCTAATTAATACCCAAGGTCAAGCCAATACCGCGACCAAAGAGCTGGCGGCGGCGTGGGCCATCGCTAGTAATCAAGTCGATCTCAAAAACCTCATTCAAGATCTCATCATCCATCGCGGTGATATCGATGCGGTGGTCAAAGATCAAATGCAACAGGTCATGCAAAAACAAGCCAGCGAGCTTGAGGAGCACGCGGCGCAAGGAGAAGATAGCGAGCCTAGTCTGAGCTATTGCGGTATCAATTGCTTTACCATTAGCGGGCAAGTCAAAGGCTATCCGATCACTGTTGAGATGCAACGTCAGGGCTTTATTGACTGGCAAATCATCGATGTGGTATTGCCTTAAATCAAGATTCTCTATGAACTTTAAAGGCATAAGTGCTATTTAAGTTCTAAAACCAATTCGCACAAAAAGCGCGCTATAACTATCAAGTTATAGCGCGCTTTTGCTATGGGGTTTTAGATTTTAAAATAGCTGTGAATGAGCTAACTACTGAACGCCCAAAAACTCTAAGAATTCAGGGCTCTCAAAGCTCGCTTGATATAAAACGCCATCCTCGCGATATATCGCTGGCGTCGCTATCACTGCAAGACCCGCCGCCCTTTCACGATTAGGGGTAATATAATCCATATTACAACTGGCAGGCGCTAGCGTCATCTGGCCTTGTAGCATTGCCTTGTCTAGAGCGTTACGGCGACTGCCCTCATCCGCTTGACACCAGATCCCGCGCATCTGCGCAGGTGACGCTTCATATATAGGATAACCGATAGTCTTGACGGTGACGCCTTTGGCATTGAGATCTGCCATTTGCTTATGTAGCATTCGGCAGTACGGGCAATTGACATCAGTTGCGACATAAATAACGGCGCGCTCGGTAGTCGTTGCCGGATAAGTAATCAGCTGCGACTCATCTAGTGAGGCAAAGACAGATTTGTTTTTATTCGCTTCAAAAGTCTCATCAAGTCCTGTGAATTGACCATTCTCTATCACCGATATCTCGCCATCAGTAATGTATTGCGCATCATCTGAGAGTAAAAACGGCACGCCTTCTAATGTTGCGCCCCAAATCACGCCCGGCACTGCGGTATAAAAAAACGGCGTTTTAGCGCTCATGTTTTTCAGCGCACTCATATTCTCTAGTATTGAGGATTTCACCGCCGCGCTGACATACTCGCCTGCTTGCGCACTAGTGGCTCGCGTTGGGGTTTGCTTCACTTTACGTGGGCTTGGATTTTTTTGTAGCTCGCCTTGGATGACATATTTGCCATCAGTGGTGATATGGAGTGGCGGCTGTCCTGCTAGATTGACCTGATACATATTAGGCAAATTAGAGGGTTCGATAGATAAGATTTGCGCTTTGATACCAACCTCAGTCAATACTTGGCGCAGATGGCTATCAGTGTCAGCACTGACTTTGTCCGCTGCCGCACTTTGCGTCATCTTAATATTCTCATCGGTTGAAGTTGCAGGCTGGGCGCAAGCCGTCGCCGTTAATAGCAGCGCACTAATAAAACTAATAGGTTTAAGTAGAGGTGGTTTCACAGCAGTCATCCTAGCAAGTAGCATTTATATACCAATAGCAATCAGCATTTCGTCTTAAAACACTATCTAAAAAAGTAGAGTGAAAAGATATCAGGACTTTAGCACATTAGCTAAATTTTCGGAGAGTTTGCCAGTTACTTTTGCAAATCGCTACTTGAGCTTGAGGGAGGCGCAATAGAGAGCGATAAAACAAGTTATAAAGCTCAACTTAGACGTCAGGTGCGCTGCGCGAGGCGCACCCTACCGTAAATCTAAAAATATACTTGTAAATATCCCTAAAACTTCTCTACTTCCTCGGGCGTTAAAAAGCGACTATCGCCACGCTCTAACCCGTCTAAAGTAATATGGCCAATGCTAGCGCGATGCAGCTCGACGACTTTATTACCGAAGTAGCCCATCATACGTTTGACCTGATGATATTTGCCTTGCTCCAAGGTTAGACGCGCATGTTTCTCATCGATAAACTCAAGGGTAGCCGGTTTGGTCGGCTCATAGTCGCCTTCTAATAAGATACCTTCGCCCACCTTTTTGATTGCGCGTGCTTGCTCCTCCTCATTCATAGGATCAGCAAGCGTTAGCTCATAGACTTTGGCGTGCTCGTGCTTGGGACTTGTGACGCGGTGTAGCCAGCCGCCATCATCGCTAAGCAGCAGTGCGCCTGTGGTATCGACATCCAAGCGACCTGCGATACGTAAACTGCCTAGCTCTGGTACGGCAATCAATTCGGTGACGATAGGATACTCTTTGGCCTTTAACGTACACTCAAAGCCTTCAGGCTTATGCAGCAAGATATAACGATTACCCGTCGCCACCGAGAGCGGCTCGCCTGCCCACAGCACTTCATCATTGATAATATCGACATGTAGGCCAGGGTCTTTGACCACCTCATCATTGACGGTGACCTCAGAGGCGTGGAGGATTTTTTTGGACTCTTTGCGTGACAGCTCAGTGGCTTTACTGATAAATTTATCGAGACGCATACTTTTTACTACCTTTAGTCATATAGGGTTTTGTTATAGTAGTGTCAGTTTAACATATCCCATCTAACCCTAAGTGTACCATCGATGCAATATGAGCTATCAAACCTTAAAAAACCGTTCCAAAAATCTTACTCAAACCTAGCCAATATTGACTATTAGATAGGTTT